>CAZFPH010000005.1:0-21513 GCA_964520955.1 uncultured Lachnospiraceae bacterium | reverse complement strand
CACCTACACCCTTAGCAGGGGCGCCTCTTCGACCACTTGAGTAACTCTCCAAAAAGTATTAAGTTGTTGCTTGAACTTTCAAGCATTGTGATTATAACACACCAACCAAATATTATTCAAGTGTTTTTCTTAAAAATTTTTAGTAAATTATATATTGTGTATCAAAAACTGTTTTTGTTTGAGCTTCACAAAATTCCGCAGGCTTTCAGTTTATCTTAACTTTTGCGATTTTGTTGGTTTGATTTTTTGGTGAATGTGTGGTATCATTATATGCAGGTGAGGGCAAACTCACCTAAAGGAAATTTATGTTTAACAGAATAAAAAAGATAAAAAAATTAGAAAAATCCACAGTGTGGAAGGAAGCTACCGAACGTGACCACGACAAGTATGGCAGGGCGATTATCGAGGTTGGTTTGAAAGAAGCTGACGAGTTTTATTCACCTTATTCATACAGGTCTTACGAGTTTATGAACCCAGAGGTGTCTGACTATATCAATATGTGCGAAGCAAGTGTTCCAGTTCACGAAGAGCTTGCTATTGACATCTACACTGAAACCGACACCACCAATGAAGACAAAAAACGTATCAGGCGAACAGTAAAAAGGCATCACGCCGAGCAACTGGTTGTAATAAACAAAAAACTTCGTAAAAACTTAGCAGAAGGCATAGTGTTCTGCGTGTTAGGTTTTGTAATATTGTTTGTTGAGGCAATCCTTTACTCAATGTTTTCAAATATGTATCTCGACACAATTTTAGCGGTTGTGGGCTGGTTATTTTTGTGGGACGGCTTAGAGATTATGCTTAGCGACCGCAGTGAACTTACCAGAAGAAAACTGAGGAGTCTTAGGATTTTGAATGCAAAGGTTCACGTAAGAAAATATAGTCTTAAAATTCAAAGAGAATATGGTTTTGGAGAATTTGAAGACGAAGACGATGATGAAGACGATGACGAATAATAAAAACACAGGCTTGCCTGTGTTTTTTGTTTTTTTGTTTGGCACTTAAGCCTTTTGAGGTTTTTAGTTATCATCACGTTTCTTTTTTGGTTCTGGCTTTTCCCTAATTTCCAAAAGGTTATGCTTGATAATGGGAATATTTTTCCTGATAATAATCATAACGACCTCAACAAAGATTAGAACAATCGTTACAATTAGCGACAATATGGCATAAATTATTGCCGAAATGTCGGTAGTGCCTGTTGTTATAAAAGCACTTATTGCAGTGAAAATTGAAAGCACAAAGTTTATTATTTGAATAATATATTTTAAAAATTTTGTGGCACTTTTATAATTTTTTAAGCCTGATTTCATTTTTTTGCGGTTGCCAATATGGATAATGATTATCAGAAAGAAAATTGCAACATAAGCATAAAGTAGGTAAATGATAATTTTTGATAGAAAATTTTTTTGCGTAAGGTTGTAAATCACAAAAAGTGAATAACTTGTGTATAATGCGATAGAGAGAATATTCCAAAGCCAAAAGAAAACTTTCACCTTAGAAAATGACTCTTCTTGAGGTTTTTGCTCGGGAGAAGATGCCACATTAGATTCTTTTTCTATCTTTTTGCGTTTAAAAAAGTTTTTCATACTGAAATTATAAGGCATATTACTAAAAAAATCAAACTCTTGTGCCAAATGCTAGAAAGCTAACAAAAATAATGCTATACTAACCTTAAGAGGAAATGTTATGGACAAACTCAGCCTTAAAGCCAAAAAAGTTACAACACATAATATGCGAAAAATATTGCCACTATACGCAAAAAATAAAAAGTTGCTTGCGGTTATGATGACCCTGCTGATTTTTTCTGGCATCGCTGGAATTTTGATGCCAATTTTTTCAGCTAACGCACTTGCAAGCCTTGCTAGCAGTGAGTTTGAGAAGGCAATTAGGTACGCTGTTATTATGTGTATTATCGGTTGCTTTAAAATTATATTCAATGCACTAGACGAGTATTTTTACCAAAAAGTAAACCTAAAACTTAGGTTTGAGCTTACAAATATGGTGATAAACTCAATAAACAATACCACAATGAGAAAACTTGATAGTTCTCAGATTGGTTTTTTGACCGAAAGAATGTCGAGCGATGTTGGCTCTGTTAGCGACGTTTACCTTGATATGATTGATGTTATTTTTGGGATAATCACAAATGTTGTTTTTCTTGGATACATTGCATATCTCAATATCTACATATTTTTAATTCTGCTTGTTTACGTGCTTGTTTTGTATGTGGTTTGCACCATTCGTTCCAGAATTTGGATTAGGGGCAGAAAAATCACCAAAAAAGCTAAAGATGAAGCAAGGTCTGCATACTTTGAACAAATTGCAGGAATTCGTGACGTTAAGCTTTTGAACATAAAGAACAACGTAACAAATTACAGCAATAATAAGTTTAACAACGCACTAAAAACCGAAATGGGCGTCAACAATAAACGTAACATAATCAGAAGAATACACACATTCATTTCAACAGCCTTTGAACTTGTGTTTTTGATTGTTGGCATAATGTTCGTTAAAAAGGAAATGATACTCCTTGCGGGGCTTTTGGTGGTTTACACTTACTACGGCAGGGTGGAAAACCTTGTTAGCTACATTTCGTCATTCAAAGAGTTCAAGGCTGAGGGTGAAATTGCTGCAACACGAATTTTTGAACTTGTTGAAGATTATGAAAAGGAAAGTTTTGGCACAGAGACAATCGAAAATTTTGAAGGCAATGTTGAGTTTAAAAACGTACACTTTGGTTATGAGGAAAACAATGAAGTTTTGAGCGGTTTGGATATAGAGTTTAAAACGGGCGAAATGACAGCCATTGTTGGCAAAAGCGGTAGCGGAAAAACCACAATCTTGAGCCTTATTTCTAAACTATATGTTGCTGATTCGGGTGAAATCTTGCTTGACGGTAAAAATATAAATTCACTAACCGAAGAAAGTATCCACAAAAATATTGGCGAAATTTCGCAGAATCCATACATTTTTAATACGAGCATTAGGCAGAACTTATTGTTTGTTAAGCCTGACGCCACTGATGACGAACTCAAAAAAGTTTTAAAAGAAGCCCAAATTTATAGCGATATCAAAAAGCTTCCAAACGGAATAGATACAGAGATTGGTGAAAATGGTGTGAAACTATCTGGAGGTCAAAAACAAAGGGTTGCCATTGCAAGACTTCTTTTAATGGATAGTAAAGTGATAATTTTTGACGAAGCAACTAGTAGTCTCGATAACGAGAGTCAAAAGAAGATTGTTGAAATGTTAGAAACATACAAAAAAGATAAAACAATAATCATTGTGGCTCACAGGCTTTCAACTATTGTCGGGGCAGATAAAATTTATATGCTAGAAAACGGAAAAGTTCTCTCAAGTGGAACGCATAAATATCTTATGAAAAATTGCGAGAGTTATCACAAACTTTATGAGCTTGAAGAAATGAATTCGGTAACTGATTCCGAAAATTAAAATAATGAAAAAACGAGGAAAAAAATTATGAACGCAATGCACAATATAACTTACGGTCTATATATCGTGACTGCAAATGAAAGAAAAATGAATGGTTGTGTGGCAAACACGCTTATTCAGCACACAACTGAACCAAACCAAATCACAATAACATTAAACAAAAACAATCACACAACAGAGATGATTAAGCAAACAAAAAAGTTCAATGTGTCGATGCTTGATAAAACAACAACATTTGACATCATTAAACGCTTTGGATTTTCTTCAGGTAAAGATACAGATAAGTTTGATGGCTTTGATGGTTACAAAATGGCAGACAACAATATTGCTTATATCACTCTTGGCACAAATGCATACATTTCTTGTGAAGTGACAGCAGAGGTAGACCTTGGAACACATATAATGTTTTATGCAAATGTTGTAAGTGAAGAAGTGATTTCAAAAGAGGAATCTTTATCCTATGCTGAGTACCACAAAAGCGTAAAGCCAAAAGCTGAGGCAAAAAAAGGTGTTTGGGTTTGCAAAATTTGTGGATATGTTTACGAGGGCGACGAACTTCCAGAAGATTTCATTTGTCCACTCTGCAAACACGATTCTAGTTACTTTGAAAAGAAAGATTAATTTACTGCATTTTATCAAAAAATTACGCAAAAAAATACGCAAAACCGCAAAATTTAAGGTTTTTTTATTAATCAAAATAATATTTTGCAGTTTTTGGAGGGGGTTATGAAAAGCCTTGGAACAAAGCCATTAGAAACTGAGAGGCTAATACTTAGAAGATATGATATTGCAGACAAAGATGAACTTTTTGATGGATTTATCAACCAGCCTGAATTTTTGTATTATGCAGACAAACAAAAAATGAGCAGGGAAGACGTTTTAAGTTACTTGTCTCATATCACAAAAAAATATGATGATAATGATTACTACAATTGGGTTATAACACAAAAAGATACTGGAAAAATTGTCGGAGCAATTAACCTTAAGGTGAAAGCTGAAGAAGATAGTGTACTTTTTAGTTACGCAATTGATAACAGATTTACTGGAAAAGGCTATATGACGGAAGCTCTTGCGGTGGTTCGTGATTTTGCCCTCAATCAACTGCAGGTTTCAAAGTTTGTTGGTGGGTGCGTTGTGAGTAATATTGCGTCAAAAAAAGTAATGGAAAAATGCGGATTAAAATATGAAAAAACATTAAAAAATCACAAAAAGTTAAGTGATGGATATCACGATATGTTTTTCTATTCAATTTCAAAATAAAAAACAGCAATCATAACGATTGCTGTTTTTTATTTTCCTTATTTGTAAAAATATTTTATTAAAAAATAAATTTTTACATTTTGGCATTAAATTTTTATTTTAAGTACATAAGAAGCACTGTGATATCTGCAGGGTTAACGCCAGAAATTCTGCTCGCCATACCAACAGTGAGAGGTCTGATTTTTTCAAGTTTTTCTCTTGCCTCAAGTCTTAGCCCCTCAAGGTGTTTATAGTCCATATCTGCTGGGATACGTCTTTCCTCAAGTTTTCTCTCTTGTTCAATTTGCTGATATTGTCTGTCAATGTATCCAGAGTACTTAACATCAACTTCAACGGCGTCAAGAACGTCTTTTTTGTAACCCTCAAACAAGTTTAAACTGTTATTTAAGTCGTAAAACTTAACTGCAGGACGCTTTAAAAGGTTTTCGAGTGTCGAGCCTTGTTCAGGATATTTTTCACCAATAGATTCCAAATATTCACGTAGTTTTGGACTTGGTTTAATAATTTTACCGATTTTTTGTTTAATTTCTTGTATTTTTTGCATTTTTTCTGTGTATTTATTGTATCTAAGGTCATCAACCAATCCAACTTCTCTTCCAATTTCGGTAAGTCTTTGGTCTGCGTTGTCTTGTCTCAAAATCAAACGATATTCCGCACGGCTAGTCATCATTCTGTATGGTTCGTTTGTGCCCTTAGTTGTAAGGTCATCAACCAAAACACCAATGTATGACTGGTCACGTCTGAGGATTATTTGCTCTTTGCCCTTGAGGTATAGCGAAGCGTTGATTCCAGCAAGTATACCTTGACCGCCAGCCTCTTCGTAACCACTTGTTCCATTAATTTGACCCGCACAGAAAATGCCTTTCATTTTCTTAAATTCAAGAGTAGGGTAAAGGTTAAGTGGGTCAATGCAGTCATACTCAATGGCGTAAGCATATTTCAAAATCTTAGTTTTTTCCATACCCTCAATAGATTCTACCATTTGGTGCTGAATATCCATTGGCATACTTGTACTCATACCCTGAATGTAGATAGTATTGTCGTCTAGCGTTTCAGGCTCTAAGAAAATTTGGTGTCTGTCTTTGTCTGAAAATCTAACAAATTTAGATTCAATTGAAGGGCAATATCTTGGACCCTCACCAGTGATGACGCCTGAATACATTGGGGCTTTGTCAAGATTGCTCATAATAATTTTCTTTGTTTCTTCTGATGTGTAACCAAGCCAGCAAGATCTTATGTTTGGGTTTGCCTTTTCTGTCAAAAATGAAAATGTTTGAATGTTTGTGTCGCCAACTTGTTCGGTGAACTTGCTGTAGTCAATTGTGTCGCCGTCAACACGTGGCGGTGTGCCTGTTTTAAATCTTCTGATATCAAAGCCAAGGTCTACAAGTGATTTTGTGAGACCTTTGGCGTTTGGAAAACCTGAAGGGCCTGCATCTTTAATAATCTCGCCAGTAATTGTTCTTGAATCAAGGTATACGCCAGTGGTAAGAACAATTGCTCTTGCAAAAAATGTTTTTCCGTCTGCTGTTTTAACACCCGTAAACTTGCTGTCTTCTGTCAAAATTTCCACGCACTCGCCGTCATAAATTTTTAGGTTTTCTTGGTTTTCGAGTGCTTTTTGCATACCTCTGTGATATCCAGTTTTGTCAATTTGTGCTCTAAGGCTTTGAACTGCAGGACCTTTGCCCATATTGAGCATTCTTAGCTGAATTGTGTGAGCGTCTGCCTGTTTGCCCATTTCGCCACCAAGAGCGTCGATTTCGCAAACAATGTGTCCTTTGGCTGTTCCACCGATAGATGGATTGCAAGGCAAAAATGCAATGTTGTCACGCACAAGGTTGATTAGAAGTGTTTTGTTGCCAGTTCTTGCAAGTGCAAGGCAAGCCTCACAGCCTGCGTGACCGCCGCCCACAACCACAGCATCAAAAGACTCGTTTTCTTCAAACGAGTACTCTTTGTTTTCTAGATTTTTTTCGTAATCAGTAATATCGTATTTTTCTTCCATAATTAGTTTATTCTCCAAGAGGTGAGCCTCCAAAACTATTTGAATCATCAAAAACTATATTTTCAAATGGTGAGTTTAAAAATTTGGCTTTGGTTGTTGATGCCTGAAAATAATGGCAATTTTTAAGTGGCACAAAACTGAAATTGAATTTTGAAAACAACAACAGACTTGCCACGTTGCTAGTGTCAATATAGCAAAAAATATTTGCTGGTTTTATATTTGTGTAATATTCAGGGTTCAGCAGAATTTCTTTTGCGATTTCCGTTCCGTAACCCTGACCCTGAAATTCAGGATTAATTACAATGTATTGCAAAAACATTTGTGGCTTGCCAAGCAATATGTCAAAAATATCAATCATAACCCAACCAGCAATTTGTCCATTTTCAGTTTTTGCAACAAAAGCAAGCTTCACTTCGTCATCTCCAATTGCTTGAATCTCTTTGTTGTTTTCGATAACTTCTTCAAGACTAGCATCAGAGGCGTCGTCAATAATAAATTTTTTTATTGCCTGATAGCCTGGGGTCTCGGCGTATAATTGCTCCCAAGTAGCAATTTCGGCTTTGTCTTTGTCAAAATCCATTGGGAGAATGGTTAATTTTTTCTTTTTCATACTATTTTCCTAAGCAGAATTTTTTGAAAATTGAGTCGATGATTTCTTCGCTTGTAGTGTTTCCAGTGATTTCGCCAATGTCGATATATGCTTGCTTAATATCAATTGAAACAAGGTCGAGCGAGTCCTCAGAAATATTTTCAATTGCTCTAAAAAGGCTCTCTTTAGCACGAATCAATGCGTTTTTATGCCTTTCGTTAGTGATAATTAAGCTGTCAGATGGAATGTTTGAAATTTTTGTAAGTTCCAAAATTCGCTCCTTAAGTTTTTCAAAACCATCGCCAGATGTTGTGCTGATTTCAATTTCGTTTTCAAAGGTTTTATTAACCGCAGACTCAAGGTCAGACTTTGTTTTTAAAACGATGTAGTTTGTGCCTTGAATTGAGTTAAAAATTTCTTCGTCTTCCTTTGAATACATTCTGCTAGAATCAATCAAAAACAAAACGATATCGGCTTGACTGATTAAGCTCTTTGCTTTGTCCACGCCAATTTTTTCAACTTTGTCAGCGGTATTTCTAATGCCCGCAGTATCTATGAGGTTAATTTTTATATCTTCAAGCATAAAAGAGTCTTCAATTGTGTCACGTGTTGTGCCCTCAATATCGGTAACAATTGCACGCTCTCTGCCAAGCAAGAAATTGAGAAGACTAGATTTTCCAACGTTTGGTCTGCCAACAATAAGAGTGTTTATACCACTTTTAATGATTTTTCCAACCTCGCTAGTGGCGATAACTTTATCGATTTCTTCAGCAAGAAGCTTAAGCCTTTCTTTAACCTTTGCCTTTGTTATGTATTCAATGGTCTCTTCTGGATAATCAAAAGAAACTTCGATTTCTGAAAGGATATCTGTAAGCTCTTCTTGAGAAGAGTGGGCGAGCTTGGAAAGTGTGCCGTTTAAAAGATTGAAGCCTGCACGGATTTCGGCATCGCTTTCAGCGTTAATCATATCCATCATACCCTCGGCTGAAGCGAGTGACATTTTGCCGTTAATAAAGGCACGTTTTGTGAACTCTCCGTTGGTTGCAACTCTTGCACCGAGGCTAATGCATTCACGCATAACGCCGTTTGCAATTTGAGTTCCACCGTGGCACTGAAATTCCACCATATCCTCGCCCGTGTACGACTTTGGACCTTTAAACACCACGCACATTGCCTGTTCGTTGAATGATTTTGTGGTGATTTTGCCTAAATTTAACATTCTTGGCACGAATTCCGATGGCTTTGAATTATTTGGCGTAACAAAAATTTTGTCTGCAATGCTAACCGCATTTTCGCCAGACATTCTAACAATAGAAATTGCACCTGAACTTGAGCCAGTTGAAATGGCTACGATTGTATCATTTTTTTTCATAAATTAAATTATAAATATTTTTTGTTATTTTTCAATAATTTCATTTAATTTTTTTTAATCAAGCTAAATATGTTAAAAATTGACCTTTTAAATGAAATATGGTATAATATAAATAGCGAGAGCTAAGGGAGAAATTAAATGGAAAACATAAAAAAACAAATTGAAAAGATTTTAATCGAAGATATGCACAAGGGAAAAGTGTATATTTATTTAATAGATTTGGGTTTGAGTGACCAGCTCATTAGTGATTTATATGCAGGCGGAAAGGGAGCTGTGAGAATTTCTGATATTCCAACGGAAGTAATTGAAAAAGTTCCAGAGTTAAAGGAAAAGGTTGCACTTGCCATTTCAACATTTGATGGCGTTAGTACTGATATGTTAAGTCACCCTACAAAAACTGAGTTTAAACAAATAAAAGTTAAGGAGCCAATCACAGCTCCAATTGTGTCAAAAAATCTTGATGAGGCACTAAAAACATTCTTTGAAGCACTTGGTGAAATTAACGAGATTACTAGTGATTCAGCACCATACCTTGAAACACCACTTATCGAGAATTTTATTGATAGGTATCATGTTGCTGGATACAATCGCAGGATTACACACCTTATTGAAGATGCCCAAAAAAGAGGTGAACCAGGTCTAGATGACGAGTGGATTGATGAAGAGTGGGGCATATTCTTTGGTTTGAGAGAAAAGCGTATGGAACAAGCAAGCAACGCAAAAGGTCAATCAGAAAAATCACCAAACAATCAATAAAAAACAAATTAATTATTATAAAAAAGATGAGGATTTCCTCATCTTTTTTCTTGTTATTAATTGTCGTCGTTTCTGTTTTCGTCAGATTTTTGAATTTCTGCTTCTTTGATTGTTTCGTCATCAAAGTAGTCTTTAACGTCGTCGTAGCTTTTTTGTCTTGCAATGTTTCCTTTGAGTTTAACAACAACATATCTGTTTGGCTCGTTGCCATAACTTTCAGTGATAACTTTATCGTGGTTTGCAAGAGCAGAGTGAATAATTCTCCTCTCATAAGAATTCATTGCTTCAAACTTAAAGTCTTTGTGCTCACGAATAACTTTTCCAGCGGTTCTCTTTGCAAGATTTGTGAGGGTTTCTTCACGCTTCACGATGTAGTTATTGCTGTCAACAGTAATTTTCTTGAATTCTTCTCTTGGTTTGCCGTTATTGTAGATATTTGTAACAATAGTTTGGAATTGTTCAATTGAATCGCCGTGCTTGCCAATAAAGAGTGCTGAATCGTTTCCTGTAACATTAACAAAGAAATCGATTTCTCTTTCCTCAACATAAACTTCGAGGTCAAGACCCATAAGAGAAATAACTTTTTCAACGAGTTCTTTAACGACACCTTCTTCTGGAGAAGTGGTGTTAAGTGAAAGTCTAACTCTAGCCTTGTTAAAGAGGCCTGCCTGCTCTAAAATATCAATTTTAACATCGTCACGTGTCACGCCAAGTTTGTATAGTCCAATTTCAATAGCTTGGTCAGCGGTTTTTCCTTGTGTTTCAATACTTTTCATAAGTTTACTCCTGTAATTGTCCTTTTTTGATTAATCTGTTAGCTTCTTTTTCAAGTTCTTCTTCAACTTCTTGCTGTTTCTTCTTTGTCATTTTGTTAACGATTAAGGCAGTAATTTCACCGAATGCAATTGAAGCTACGTTACTCGCAAGAAGGTATATACCGAATGATGCACTTGCCGATAAAACAAATCCTACCATAATGATTGGCATAATGATTTTCATAATCTTCATCGACATACCATTTTGCTTGTTTGCAGCTTTTGCAAGCTTGTTTGCTTTTTTGTTTTTAAGCTTTGTGTGCAAATCGGTAATCATTTGTGATAAGAATGTTACAACGCCTGCAAGAATAGCCAAAATGTAGTAACCATTGTTTTTGTCGGTTGATGAATTTGAAATTACGCTTGCAATTTTTGTATACTCAGTTTTATTAATGTTGTTTGAAACATATTCTTTGTAGTAACTTCCGGCATTAGAAGCCGTTTTTTCAAGGTTTTCGTATGTTGGGAAAGGTCTTGTTGTGGCGTCGGCAACCCAAATGTTGTCAACCCAAAGCCAAGATTCTTTAACTTCGTCCCATTTTTTGATTGCTGATTCGCAAGCCTTGTCGGTCGCAAATTTAAAGAGCTCTTCGTTGTCTGTAACAAAAGTTTCCATTTCCAAAAGCTCGGTGCTTTCAGGGTCTTCTTGTTGCAATTGCTCAAGTTTTGCTATCCAAGTTTTTGCGTCGTCTGCTGTAGCAAAGTCGTCACCTTCGTCATAGTCAGCTAAACCTTGATAGTAAGCACTTGCGTATGATGCTTCAATTTGTTCATACTGGTTGATTGCTTCATAAGCTGAAACTTTTCTGAGTGTTGAGTAGAAAGAAAAGAAAATAACGCAGGTGAGCACCATATTAACAAGCATTATTATACAGCCTGTACCCATTTTCAAGCCTTCTCTTTTGTAGAGCGAGTTTGTTTGGGTGCGGATTGCTTGCTCGTTGTTACCATACTTTTTTCTAAGCTTTGCAATTTGTGGTGCACACTTTTGTTGCACTAAGGTTTGCTTTTTTGTTGAAAGTTTTACGGCAAAATCAAGTGGTGTTGTGACAAGTTTAACTAAAATTGTCAAAAGTAGTATTGTCCAGCCCAAGTTTCCAATAGAACCTTTTATCCAGTTCATAAGAATTGTCCAAAGGTCATTAGGAGCACTTACGCCAGCAATAAATGAAAATAAATTCATAGATTACTCCTTACATAAAATATTTGTATTTTTTTCTTGGGTTGATTGGAACAGGGTCAGTTCCGCCCTTAGAAAAACTATTGCACCTAAAAAGTCTTTTTGTGGTTAGTTTTAAACCAACAAAAAAACCCCACTCAGCAAAACAACCGCTCGCATAAAGAGAGCACGTTGGCGTAAATTTGCATACGTGGGGAATAAATGGTGAGATGCAAAATTTGAACAAGGCAACGAAAAACATTGCAATATACTTTGGAATACTAACAATAATCTTAAACGCTTTTTTCATTTACAAATAGTTCTGCCTTACAAATTAGTTTTACAAAGTCATTTTCAATTTGACTAAAAGAAAAATCGAGAATGTTCTCCCTTGCCACTATGATAATGTTATAGTTTTGCTTGAGGTTTGGCAAGTATTTTTGCACAATTTCACGAAGTCTTCTGCGGACTTTATTGCGAACAACGGCGTGACCAATCTTTTTTGTTACAGCAAAGCCCACTTTGATACTTTTGGTTTTTGATGGCGTTGCATAAAGCACAACAGTCTTGCCCGAAAAGTGCTCGCCAGCTCTGTAAACGTAATTGAATTGGTAACGTTTTTTTAATCTATTAATTTTCTTAAGCATCAGTTGTTCCTAAGTGTGAAATTATTTTCTGATTAATTGCTTACGACCTTTGTTTCTTCTTCTAGCAAGTACGTTTCTGCCACCTTTTGTTCTCATTTTTTGTCTAAAACCGTGAACTTTATTTTTGTGGTTCTTTTTAGGTTGGAAAGTTCTCTTTGTCATTTTTGTTTCTCCTAAATATTATTTACCTTTGGAAATTGCTTCCAAAAAGGCATAGTTACTTTGCTATTATAATCATAACCAACGCTTTTTGTCAAGGATAAACTTTAATTTGGCACTAAAAAAATCCACTTTGGAGTGGATTTTACTTTACTGAACGGTTTGGTTTTGTGTTTGTGTTGTGTTTTATGAGGCAGGCATTGATAAGTGATTTTGTTTGAATTAGTGACATATAGTAAATGATTGCCATAATAATACAAACCACTAGCATAACCAAAAACTCAAAAACAAAAACTTTTAGGGTAGAGAACACATAGCTCTCAAACGCAAAGGCTTTAAAGATTGTGATAACAAACTGCAAAAATGCACAGATTGCAACTGACCAAAAGCATACGCTTACGCAGAGGTATTTTGCAGAAGTTTTAAGTCTGCCTTTTTCGTCTTTTTGAATGTTGTAAAATAGTGATAAACAAATAATGTTAATTAGCACTGCAACATAGGCAAAGAAGATTAAAACAAACCAAATGTTTTCATATAAACCTGCAAGGTAATATGTGTTTGTGAATACAAAGAACGCAACATAAAACATTATTCTGAACCACGATGGAAGTGTTACGTTTTGTTGCTTGGTGATAAAAAATCCAAGAATATATAAAAGTAAACAGGCAACAACCAAAACAAACGCAACAATATAGTTAAAACTTTCGGCGGTTTTTAGCTCAATAACATCAAAAATGCCAAGGACTAAAACCAAAAGGTGAGCTACAGTGCAAGCAAGCACCGAAATAAGTGTGATGTTGCAAGCTAAATCTTTTTTAAAATTATTCATAATCTAATTTCCTTATTCAACAATTCTTACAGGAAGAATTAAGTATAAATATTTATCGTCTTCTGCAGAGCAGATTGTGCAAGGTGCAATTTGTGAAGTGAAGTTAATTTTGATAAACTCGTCACTAATTGTGTGCATACAGTCACTGAGGTATCTTGCGTTGAACGCAATTGCAAGGTCCTTACCCTCAAGTGAGATAGTGATATTTTCAGTAACATTACCAATGTTTGAAGCAGAGGTGAGTGTTAAAATTTTATCACGAATATCAAATTTTACAAGGTTGTTTTTGTCCATTCTTGCAAGAAGGCTTGCTCTGTCAAGACCATCTTCAAGTTGTTCTTTACTAACAAGAATTGTTGTTGATGTGGTGCTTGGAATTACTTGCTTGTAGTTAATAAACTCGCCCTCAAGAAGTCTTGTTATGATTTTCACTGAGCCGTCGTTAATGAGCAAGTGATTTTGACCAACCAAGATATCAATTGAATCATTGTCGGTGTTAATGAGCTTTGAAATTTCGCCAAGGCATCTTGCTGGAACAATACAGCTGAGATTTTCCGAAGTGCAGGTAACGTCTGTTTTAACCATTGCTAGTCTGTAACCATCGAGTGCAACAGCTGTCATTTTGCCACCGCTAATTTCAAACAAGCAACCTTTAAGAATTGGTCTTGCATCGTCAACAGCAACAGAAAAGATTGTCTTTTCAATAAGTGTTTTAAGTTCGATTGGAGCAAGAGTGATTTTTTCAGGAGCAGTGAGGTCTTTAATGATTGGGAACTCTTCTGCGTTCATACATTGAAGGTAGCCCTCAGAGTCTGTGTACTTAATTTTGAGTGTGTTTTGCTCAGTGAGTGTGAGTTCAATTTGTTCGTTTGAAAGTTTTTTAACAAAGTCTGCAAAGAACTTTCCAGGAACAACCACATCACCAGGGATTTTTACATCGGCAGAGATTGTTTTTTCAATAGAAATCTCAAGGTCGGTGGCAGACAAGGTGAGTGTGTCCTCGCTTGCGTGGAGCTTAATGCCCTCAAGGATTGGGTTTGTTGTTTTTACTGCAGTTGCTCTTATAACTTTAAGCACTGCATCACTAAGGTCTAAACCTTCACAAATAAGTTTCATAAATTTCTCCTTTATTTTCCTTCAATCATTTGTTTTATATCGTTAATTTGTATTTCAAGTTTTTTAGATGCTTTAATATCTTCAGCTACCTTGTTTTTGGCATAGATTACTGTTGCGTGGTCTTTGCCAAACATATTGCCAATAGTTTCAAGTGGAATATTTAGTAGCTCGGTGCAGAGATACATTGCAACCTGCCTTGCTTCAGCAATATTTTTCTTACGGTTTCTTGCAACGATTTCTTCCTTTTTAATGCCGTAGAACTTGCAAACCATATCGATGATCTTTGTTCCGTCAATTGTGCCCTCATTTTCGTCAGCAATGTTTTTAAGTGCTTCTCTTGCAGAGGTAAGTGTAACAACGTCTTCCTTTAAAAGGTTAGAGTAAAACACCGCTCTTGAAAGATAGCCTTCCATAGTTCTTATGTTAGAAGTTGAAACATCGGCAATATACTCAATAACCTCTCTTGAAACATTGTATCTTTCAATCTGAGCTTTTTTGTTAAGGATTGCAATTTTTGTTTCAACGTCAGGCACGCCAATATCTGCAAGCATACCCCATTCAAATCTAGAGCGAAGCCTCTCTTCAAGTGGGTCAAGTTCCTTTGGTTGTTTATCAGAAGTGAGTACAATTTGCTTTCCGTTTTGATGGAGCTCGTTAAACAAATTGAAAAATTGCTCTTGAACTTGTGGCTTTTTAATGATTGCCTGAATGTCGTCAATAATAAGCACATCGGCTTTGCTGTAAACCTCTCTAAACTTTGCGGTTGTGTGGGTTTGAAGCGAACCAATAAAGTCGTTTGTGAACTTGTCGGTGGTCACATAAACAACATTAAATTCTGGCTTATTTTCGTTAAGGTAATTGCCTATTGCGTGCAAAAGGTGAGTTTTTCCAAGACCTGAGTCGCCATAAATGAACAGTGGATTGATTTTTGTTCCAGGTTCTTCTGCAACTGCCTTTGCTGCGGCTGAAGCAAACTGGTTGCTTGAGCCAACAATAAAGTTGTCAAAGGTGTACTTTGGGTTAAAGTGGAAGTCTGGCTGAGAAATGCTTGCAGAAGCTTTGTCAACATAAACACGTTCCTTGGTTTTTGTCTGTTTTTCTTCCTCTTGTTCCTCAGCCTTTTTTGAAGGGTCAACCACATCAATTTGCAGATTTGTTATTGGGCTGTAAACCGAGTGGGCGGCATTAATAATAATGTCTTTTAAGTTCTTCAAAATCATTTCTTTAGAGCTTCTTGTTGGGGTTTCGAGAACCAAGGTGTTATCCTTAATATCTGCAAAATCCAAGGTTTTTACCCAAACATCATAAGAAAAAGCAGAAGTGTTTTTGGCTACCTCATCTAAAATGTTTTGCCAGATAGTTTCGTTGTCCATATTTGATGTTGAAATAAAGTCTTGAGTATCCAAAATCAACCTCCGCATTGTTAGTAATTCAATATTAATTATATTTATAAATAAATTAAAAAGCAAGGGCTTTTGCCTCAAAAATATAAATATTATTCATTAGACAATTTTTGCAAAAGAAGATATAATAAGCCTAAGGAGAGGAATTTAATGCAAGTTAAGTGGTGTAAACTTAAAAATTTTAGGAACTACAACGAAACTAGCGTGGAATTTTTCTCTGGCAAAAATTTAATCTCTGGTGGAAATGGGCAGGGCAAGACCAATCTTGTTGAAGCGATTATGCTTAACGCTCTCACAAAAAGCCCAAGAACCTCACGTGATGAGGATATGAAAAAAGAGGGCACTTCTCACACCGAGGCAGAAGTTTGCGTAAATCGAAATTTTGGCGAAGTTACCCTAAAGTGCATTATTGACGACGAACTCAAAAAAAAGTTCTATATAAATTCCAACGAAGTTAAAAAAGTTGGTGATGTTTTTGGGAATTTGGTGGCGGTGTATTTTGCTCCAGATGACCTCACGATTATCAGTGGCGGGCCAAGTGAAAGACGTGATTTTATGGATACAGATATTTCCCAGCTTAGCGGGGTTTATTACAATCTTATTCAAAGGTACAACAAGGTTTTAAATCAAAGGAACAAACTGCTAAAGTTTGTGCACGATAAAGGCGTGCTTATCGACCAAATCGAAGTTTGGAACAACCAGCTTGCACACCTTGCAGGGCTGATTATTAAAACACGAAAAAACTTTATACAAAAACTAAAAGAGCCAGCAAATGAAACTATGAAATACATTTCAAAAAATGCTGACGAAGTTTCTATTGAATATATTGGTGCTAAGGGCGAAACCGCAACTGAAATCGAGGCGGAAATAAAAAAGTCCCTTGAAAATAACATTGATAGAGATATGGAACTTGGCTACACAACCATTGGCCCACATCGTGACGACATAAAGTTTGACCTGAACGGCAAGGACTCACGCATATTTGCAAGCCAGGGTCAGCAGAGGAGTATTGTTCTTTCGCTCAAAATTGCAGAGCTAAAGGTTTTTGAGGCTGAGCTTGGTGAAAAACCTGTGCTAGTGCTTGATGATGTGTTTAGCGAACTGGATTCAACCAGACAAAAAAAATTATACGAGCATTTTGCGGATACGCAGGTTTTAATGACTGGCACGCTGTTCAAGTTTAAACCAGATGAGGATTACCTCTCTATAACGGTCAAAAATGCCGTGGTAAAGCCAAAACTTATCCAAAAAAAAAATAAAACAGAGCAGTAGCCTCTGTATTTATTTTGGTTGATTTTGTTCTTGTTCTTCTTTTTTGGCAACAAGTCTTCTAAGTTTTCTGTAAAGCCTCTCAGCTTTTTTAACAATCCATTTTTGGTTGTTGTATCTGCTTTCAGCAGAAATAAATTTTTTTGATGAATCTGCGTATTTGTGCCTTGCTTCGGTTTCTTTTTCAGAGTAGGTTTGTCCGCCAAATCTTGTGTAGTCAGCAAGAGCAAGTTCGTAGTAATGCTTGTACATATAGTAACTACTTCTTGCGTCAGCGTAATTTTGCTCAATGGTTGCAAGTATGGCAGATTGAATGTCGTAATCACTTTTTGCAATTGTCAGCTTTCCTGTCAGCTCCTCAAGCGTTGGTTTTTTAAATAACATAATTTCCTCGTAAGTTAAAATTTAACTCGGCAAGTTTATAATAACTTTTGTGTTTTGTCAAGAAAAACCTTAAAACAAAAACAGGCGGTTGCCTGTTTTTTATTTTTTAGAAATCGTTGTTAGTTGGGTCGTAAGTCATTTGTGGAGCGTTCATTATTTTAGCTGCAGCTAATTTTTGAATGTTTTCCTCTTGGCTAATGCTTTCTTCTGTTAAATATTTAATAATTAAATTCACGTCTGTTTCTGGTAAATCACCATGAGTTCTATCGTCTTCAATTATCAGTTGAACCAAAGCTTCGTCAGACATATTTCTGTAATTAAGAGGAAGTGAGTTTTCTGGGGCTTGTTCTGTTTGCAAAAAATTATTTTCAGGCAATGGTTGAGTGTTAGTGGGTGGAATTGAACCCTGAAAACAATCATGAGTATGTGATCCAAAACCATTATTTGGTGACATACCTGCTGAGTTAGCAAAAGTTGGTTCAACCATTGCACCTGTATGGGTATTTGAATAAGGAGTTGGAGTTTGTGCACCCGTTGCAGGAGTGTTTTGATAAGGATTTGGAGCTGGTGCACCAGCAGGGGCTGGCTGGTAAGCATTTGGAAAAGATTGACCATTAATAGGTGTTGGGCTCATTCCCGGCGGTGTATTAGGGTTTATACCTTGATATTGTGGAACTCCACCTTGTGGATATCCCATATTAGGACCATAAGGATTTGCACCCATACCTGGCATTGCACCCATTTGTTGCATAGGTTGCTCTTTTGGTGTTCCAATGGTTGCAGACTTTGGAAGACCATATACTTCTGCAATAAAAATATCGGTTAATGCTTCACCAATGGTTTTTCCTTGACCAATCGCAAAAACAAGTGGTGAATTAGAATTGCTATAATTAACGTTTCTGAACACAATATTCGGATTTATTTTTTGTGTTAAGAGTTGATTTTCAATCATTTGCTTCAACTCGAAAGTTACAGTATCCCTTGTTATAGTTTTGTCATTTTTATATTTACTTAAAAGGTCTAACGAAATACTAATGCTAAACTTTGGCAAGCGGTCAAACGTCATTGGTGAATTTGCAGGTGCAGGTGTTACTGGTCTGTTTGCCACGGGAGTGCTGTTTTCTAAGCCTTGATTATAATTATTTAGTTCTGTTGGTCTATATTGTTCAACTTGTGCTTGTGGTGCTGGCTCTAAACTCTCAGGTTGATTGCCTGTTTCTGGTGCAGGTGTTAAAGGTCTGTATGCCTCAATTGCAGGCGTTGTTTCTTGCTTTGCTTCAGCTAAAGTAGATTCACCACGAGCTTTCATTTTGTCTACGTGTTCTTTCAGTTTTTTGAGAACGTGTGAAGACGTTGTCTCAAGAAAAATAGTCCTGCTTTCTTCGTCAAGAGCACCAGTGTATGCACATTTTGGTTCAATACCAGAATCGTAAATCTTTTTTTTATTATTCCCTCAGCATTTGTTGGTGAAATTTCAATCTTATTTAAAAATTCAGAATCGTTTTTGAGAGCCTCAATAAGTTCAAGAATTGATGAGTAAGAAAAATTGTTGTTGTCCATTTTTTTATTTCCTTATGTGTTATTAATAAAACTAAGTTTAGTGTAAAATAAATTTTGGTTAAATGTCAAGTTGTTGACTTAGTCAAAATAGCCCTAAATTAGACAAATTTTCTCGCGTACGCACGCGTATAATATATAATATATATAATAATATTATATATAGAGCTAAAAACGTTTGTTTTTGGGGTTAAAATTTGGTATAATGTGCTTGTTAAATTAATTTAAAGGTGAAAAATAATGGATGATATTAGCAAAGTAGACAATAACTATGGTGCGGAGCAAATTACCGTTCTCCGTGGTCTTGAACCCGTTAGAAAAAGACCAGGTATGTACATTGGCTCAACCGACACAAACGGCTTGCACCATTTGATTAGTGAAATTGTAGATAACAGTATTGATGAGGCACTTGCTGGATATTGTAACACGATTTCTGTTGAGATAAACAAAGACGGCTCGTGCTCTGTTACCGACAATGGTCGTGGTATCCCAACTGGCATAAACAAAGAAGAGGGCAAAAGTGCCGTTGAACTTGTTCTCACAAAACTTCACGCTGGCGGAAAATTTGGCGATGGTGGTTACAAGATTTCAGGTGGTCTTCACGGTGTTGGTCTTTCGTGCGTAAATGCTCTTTCTGAGTGGCTTGAAGTTGAGGTTAAGCAAAACGGCAACCACTATAAGCAAGTTTATAATCGTGGTGTCCCACAAAGAGATTTGGCAATAATTGGCACGGCAAACACCACAGGCACAAAGGTAACATTTATGCCTGATGATGAAATTTTTGAAACCACAGTTTTTGAGTATGACAGAGTCAGAAAAAGACTTCGTGAGCTCGCATTTTTAAACAAGGGTATAACAATTGAAATTGCAGATAAAAGGGTGGATAAAAAGGAAGTTTTCTGCTATGAGGGCGGAATTGTTGAATTTGTTACTGAAATGAACGAGGGCAAAACAACAATCCTTAAAAAACCTATCTATATCGAAACACTTTCAAAAGATAAAACTGGCGAAATGGAAATTGCTTTCCAGTACAACGATGGCTACAACGAAATTATTCACGGCTACGCAAACAACATTAACACCATTGAAGGTGGAACACATATCGAAGGCTTCAAAAAAGCACTTTACAAAACAATTAATGACTATGGCCACAAGCTTAAGATATTAAAAGACGCTGACAAACTTTCTGGCGATGACGTTAGGGAAGGTATCACAGCAATCATTTCTGTTAAGCTTCAAGAGCCTCAGTTTGAAGGTCAAACCAAAACAAAACTTGGCAACAGCTATATGCAGACCGAGGTTTACAACGCAACTTGCGAGCTTTTTGGAACATACCTTGAGGAAAACCCAGAAGAAGCAAGGGCATTAATTCTCAGGTCGGTTACCGCTCAAAAGGCAAGGGAAGCTGCCCAAGCTGCAAGAAGTATGGCAAGAAGAAAGGGAGCATTAGAGTCAACAACTCTTCCAGGTAAACTTGCCGATTGCACCGATAAAGACCCAAAGCACTGCGAAATCTATATTGTTGAGGGTGATTCTGCGGGCGGAACGGCAAAACAATGCCGTGACCGCCGTTTTCGGGCTATCCTTCCACTTCGTGGTAAAATTTTGAACGTTGAAAAGGCAAGACTCAATCACGTTCTTGGAAACGAAGAAATCAAGGCGATGATTACTGCATTTGGTGGCGGTGTTGGTCAGGAATTCGACCCTGAAAAACTTAGATACGACAAAATTATCTGTATGACTGATGCCGATGTCGATGGTGCACACATTAGAATACTGCTTCTCACATTCTTCTATCGCTATATGCCAGGACTTATCGAGACAGGTCACGTTTATTCAGCGATGCCTCCACTTTATAAGCTCCAAAAGGGCAAGAGAATCGAATATTGCTATTCTGAACAAGAAAAAGCACAAAAGGTTCAAGAAATGGGCACAAAGGGCTTAGATGTTCAGCGTTATAAAGGTCTTGGTGAAATGGATAAAGAACAGCTTTGGGAAACCACTATGAACCCTGAGCACAGAGGCCTGAGACAAATCAATATGTCTGACGCTATCGAAGCCGATAAAATTTTCACTTTGCTTATGGGCGACGCTCCAGAACTTAGAAGAAAATTTATTGAAGAAAACGCAAAACTTGTTGAAGATTTGGATATTTAAGGAGAAGTCAGATGAAAAAGAGAAATTTTGAAACAGAATTTGAAAACATTGTTGATAACACCGTTATTTATCCAGTTGAAATCAACGATGAAATGAAAAAAAGCTTTATTGAATACGCAATGGCTGTTAACATTTCAAGAGCTATTCCAGACGTTCGTGATGGATTAAAGCCAGTTCACAGACGTATTTTGTATTCAATGAACGAAACAGGCATCACTTCAGACAAGCCACACAAAAAATGTGCCCGCATTGTCGGTGACGTTCTTGGTAAATACCACCCACACGGCGATAGCTCAGTATATGGAGCACTTGTTCGTCTCGCTCAAGACTTTGCTATTCGCTATCCACTTGTTGAAGGTCACGGAAACTTCGGTTCAGTTGACGGCGACCCACCAGCAGCTTATAGATACACCGAAGCAAGGCTTTCTAAACTTGCTGATGAAATGCTTAGAGATATCGACAAAGAAACCGTTGATTATTCACCAAACTTTGACGCCACACTCAAGCAACCAGACGTTCTTCCTGCAAGGTTCCCAAACCTCTTGGTTAACGGAAGTGATGGTATCGCCGTTGGTATGGC
>CAZFPH010000004.1:0-25428 GCA_964520955.1 uncultured Lachnospiraceae bacterium | reverse complement strand
GTGAGGTTTATATGAAATTTCTGCATACTGCCGACTGGCATTTGGGCGTAAAAACAAACGGAAGAGATAGATTTGATGAGCAAAAGCGTGTGCTTGACGAGATTGTTTCTATCGTAAATTACGAGAATATCGACTGCGTGATTATTGCTGGCGATGTCTTTAACACTGCAAGCCCATCGGCTGATGCTGAGGAATTATTTTTTGAAACTATTGAAAAATTATCAAATAATGGCGATAGGTTTGTTTTTGTGCTCGCTGGCAATCACGACGACCCAACAAGGCTTTCAGCAGGTCTTCCACTTGCAGGCAAACACAACATTGCTCTTGTGAGTAGTCTAGAAAAACTCAAGCAAAGCAGTTTTAACAAAAACGCAATTGTAAAAGTTATCGAAACAGGCAAGGGTTATGTTAAAATTCAAAAGAATGAAGAAATTGTAACAATTGCATATCTCCCATATCCAAGCGATTCAAGAATGACTGACAAGCTCGACGGCGAGCTTTCTTATGCTGAAAAAGTTAAGGAATGGGCAAATATCAGTGCCTCAGTTTTTAGAGGCGACACATTCAATATTTTTGTGTCACACCTTTTTATGGTGGGTTCAAAAACAACAGATGGAGTTGTTAAGGTTGGTGATATTATGGCTGTGCCAAAAAATATGCTCCCAAAGGCAGACTACACCGCACTTGGTCATATCCACACTCCTCAAGACCTTGGCGATGGAGTGCACTATTCAGGTGCAATCACCGCACTTTCGGTTAATCAAAAAAATCTCGGCGTAACAATTTTTGAGACCGAAAACGGAAAACTTATTTCCAAGAGCAACACTCCGCTTAAAAATGTTGCAAAGTATGAAAAGGTCAGCGTGACATCAATCGAACAGGCTGAAGAAGTTCTTCTTGACTATGATGACCATGATATTGTTGAGCTGGAAATTATTCAAAACGAACCGCTTTCTGCGTCAAGGCTCAAGGCTCTCAAAAAAGAATTTGCCTGCATTTCAAATATATCGCTTGTCAAAAATTTTGAAGCAGAAATCGAGGCAAGTGGCAAAAACAGAAAACATTTAACTGACACACAGCTATTTTCACAGTTTTACAAATCAGTTCGTGGCGTTGAGCCATCAAAGGAATTAGTCGATTTGTTTGTAGAATGTAAAGGAGAGGGTAATGAAGCCGATTAAACTTGAAATTGAGGGACTTAACAGTTTTGAAACCAAGCAAGTTTTGGACTTTGAAAAACTTGGCAGTGGCGTGTTTGGTATCTTCGGAAAAACTGGTAGCGGAAAGTCTACAATACTCGATGCAATCACACTTGCTCTTTATGGCAAGATTGAACGCACAAAACAAAATATAGACTTTGTTAACACAAAATGCCAAAAGGCAGTTGTGAATTTTGTGTTTGAGATTTTTCAGTCGGGCAAAAACAAAAGGTACAAGGTTTCAAGAACTTTTTCAAGAAAGAAAAATGGCAAAGAACTCGACGCTTCTGCCAGCATCTACGAACTTGTTAGTGGCGAGGAAAACTTAATCGAAGAAGGCACTGTCAAAGTTAATGACAAAGTCTTTTCAATAATAGGGCTAGGCGTTCGTGAGTTTGAAAAATGTATTGCACTCCCTCAGGGTGAGTTTTCAGCATTCTTGCAGGCAAAGGCTAGCGAGAGAACCGAAATTATGAGCAATATTTTTGATATAACCCGTTTTGGTGAACCTCTTGCAGAAAAAGTTAAACAAAAAGTTGCGGAATTTGACAAAGAGGTGTCTATTCTTTCTGCAAGCCAGCAAATGGTGGCTTATGCAACTGACGAACTTCTTGCAGAATCAAAAAAGAATTCTGGAGAGGTAAAAGTAGATTACGAAACAAAGTCAAAACTGCTTGAAGTAAAGCAGGCTGAGCAAAAACGAGCTCAGGGTGACTTTGAAAAGCTTGAAAAGTTAAAGGCTATAAACGCCGAGCTTTTAGAACTTGGCAAAAAGAAAGAAGAAATGCAAGAACTTGAGGTTTCGCTTTCAAAGAGTCAAAGTGCAAACGCAATCCGCTCAGATTATGAAAAACTTCAAAAAGATATTGATGATGAAAGGGAACTTTCAGATAAAATAGCCGAACAGAATGAAATAAAACTCAAAAAAGATGGTGAGCTTCACTCTGCCGAGATTGAGTTCGAAAACTTTAAAGAGATTTATCAGGCAAAAATTGCCGAACTTAACAGCAAACTTGCAAGGCTTCAGGACCTCAAAAAATTCGAGGAAGAGACTAAGGCTTTGGAGAGTGAAAGAACAAGCGTTGAAGAAAAAATTAAGAAAAAGCAAGCAGAACTTGTTAGTGAGCGTGGCGACAATGATTATATGGTTGCAACACTCACCACAATCCAGGGCAAAATCACCGCAATTGACGAATTTATCGAGGCTAATAAGCCAGATGTTGACTTAAGTTATGCTCTTGAGCAGGTTAAGGGCATCGAAAGTGAACTTATTTTAATTGAAGATTTCCATAAAAAACTTGAGGTGCTTGTCGATGAAACCGAAGCCGACCTCAAGGCTGTTCAGGAAGAGTATAACAGTGCAATCAAGTCCGAAAAAGAGTATCAGGCAAAACGTGAGCAAATTGAAAGCTCTATAGAAGTTGCCTTTGAAGATATTGACTCAACAGATTTTAGAAAACTTAGAAGCTGTGATAAAGAACTTGAAAATATGCTCGAGGTCAAAATTATCACACAAAAAATCGATGAATTTATTGCAAAGCTTCAGCAGGAAAATGTTGAGCGTGCAGAGGTTGTGGAAGCTCTCGAAAATCAAGTTGACGCTGAATATCGCAAGCTTGACGCCATCGACAAAGAGATTTCAAAATGCGAAAAAGTTGTTGCAGAAAATCGTGAACAGCGTGAAGAACTTCTTGGTGATAACGTTATTTCAATGATTTCTAATCACCTTAGAATTGGTGATTCTTGCCCAGTGTGCTCAAACAGGGTCGTTCAAAAAATGTATAGCGAAACTAACGACCTTTCTAGTATTGAGGGCGAGATTGATAGAAGTGTTTCAAACGTAAAACTCACACATCTCGAGCGTGATAAAATTATCGCAAATATGGTATCGCTTAAGGCTAGGTGCGAGTTTGAAAAAACACAAATTGAAGCAAACTTGTCTGAAATTCAGGCACTTAGCGATGGCAAAGTTAAATATTTCCAGAGGTTTGTGGATATTAGCGACGACAGCGAGGAAGACTTTAACAGACTCTATGCTCTCTTGCAAAAAACTTCAGACAGCCTAGAAGAACTTATTGCTCTTCAGGACACATTGCGTGAGGCAGAAAAACGTATTTTAATCCAAAAAACTCAAGCTGGAACAAAGGTAACAATCTACAAAAATTACCTTGAAAGGCTGATTGATATAATTTACGACCTTCAAAAGAAACAAGCTGAACGTGAGTTTGCAATTTCTACCGTTAACGAAAGGTTTGAAAATTTAAAAGAATACAAAAAACAGATTGCTGAAGGCAAAAATATTGAAATTGTTATTGATACCAAAAAAGAGGAACGTATAAAGCTGAAAGATGACCAGCTCAGGGTTACTGGCGAAAAGGCTCAGTCAGATGCCAAGATTTCTGAAATCAGGACAGCTATCGAGGTTCTTAACGAAAGAGTTAGTAATATTGATAAGCAAATTGCGTCACTAAGGGCAAAAATAATTACAAGTGGTGTGCCTGAAAATGTTTCTGTTGATGAAGAAGCGTTAGCAACTCAGGCAGAGGTAACAAGGCTTAAGTTTGATTACGAAAACAAACAAATTGCTTATGATTCGAGCAAGGAGGCACTAAGCCGAATTGAAAATGAGTACAAAATCAACTCGTCAATCCTTGCTGAAAAGCGAGAGGAGATAAAGGTACTTCAGGCAAACGTTAACAAGGCAATGTCTGATGGTAATTTCACAAGCCGTGAAGAACTCGAAAAATGTTTTGTTGATAATTCACTCTTAAAAGCAAATCAAGCAAGAGTTAATGAGTATAATGACAGCGTAAGGCTTCTCACATCTCAAAAACAAGGTATCGAGGCAGAGAATTTGCCTGAACTAACAAAAGAAAAACTTGCTGAAATTGTAACAGAGATACAGGGGCTTTCTGAGGAAGTTAACACCCTAGCTCAAAAACTTGGTAGGCTTGAGGGCGAGCTTTCAAGAGTGGAAGAAGATAACAAAAAACTCCACGAAATTACAGTATCGCTCAATGACTTTAAGCATAAGTACGACACCGCAAAAGAACTTTCAAGTGTTTTAAGAGGCAAGGCACTTGCAGAATACGTATGTGAAGAATACTTAGAAGAAATTACGCTTTCAGCAAATCAAAAACTCAGTATTTTAATGGACGGCAGATACACATTAAAATTTGAAGAGAAGGAGTTTTTTGTTGAAGATAACTTTAACGATGGCAAAGTCAGACCAGCAAGCACGCTTTCTGGTGGTGAAACATTTATTGTGAGTTTGAGTTTGGCACTTTCAATATCAGACGCAATTTCAATGTTATCGTCAAGAAGTATGGATTTCTTCTTCCTTGATGAAGGCTTTGGAACGCTTGATTCAGAACTTTGCTCAGTGGTTATAAGTTCGCTCCATAAACTAGAGAGTCAAAACCTCACAATTGGTTTAATTTCGCACGTCGCAGAGCTTGAAGAATCTGTTAAAAATAAGGTTCTTATCACAAAAGATGCAAACGGTTCAAAAATCAAAGTTGAGCACAGTTTATAGAATACAGATAAAGTAGTGCACAAAAAAACCACCAAATTTGGTGGTTTTTATTTTAGTCTTCAGAAATAAGAGCAATGAGCTCGTCGTTGTAAGGTGTGAGTTTTGCGTATTCCCAAAAAATTTTGCTGTATTTTGAGAGTGGGTTAAACCAAGGCTTTCTCTTTGCAGAGTAGTGAATAATTTTTGGGTCTTTTTCGCTTGCCTCGTATTCATCAAGCAGGTGCTTTGGCATACTGTGGTAAACGCCGTGGATATCTTCAACAAAATCCCACTTTGCATCAAAGATTGTAACAGAGCCTTTGCAAATATAGTTTAGCAAATCTTGGTCGTACTGCTTCCAGTTTTTTGAAATTGCAAGATCCAAGAGTTCTTTGGTTGAAAATCGTTCATTGAACATTTTGTTGTTCATAACAAGCACGCCAGAAATAAAGTAATCGTCAAAATTGGTAATGCCAAGCTCGGTGATTCTATATTTTGTGCGTTCATAATTATTGTTGTAGCAGTTTGCAATGCCTTCATAGTCACGCACCGCTCCAATCATAGTTTTTGAACAATCGTATTCAAGAAGTTTTGCAATATCGTCGGTCACAATCAGGTCGGCGTCCAAAAACAAAACATAATCATAATCGCTCATAAGTGCAGGGGCGAGAACTCTAAAGTAAATCTCGTTTGAGTACTTTGTGTTTGTTATGTCTGACTCAAGGTAAAAACTATAACCGAAAATATAAGGCGAAACATCAACAAACCTAATTGAAAAGTTCGGATATGTTGAAATCATTGACAAAAGCCTCACTTTGTTTTCGTCAGAAATCTCGGTCATCAAAATAACAATGTCATAATTGTTTGTTATAGATGAGTGTTTGATAATTGATGCAATCTCCACCGACAGCATTGGAACATACTTGTCGTTTGCTGAAAAACAGATTGGCACATTATTTTCTAAAAAAACTGGTTTAATCTTTTCCATAGTTCACCCTAACTTAATTTTACCAAAATAATAAAATAATAGCAAATAATATTGCAAAAACTCCAAAAAAATTACAAATAGTAGTTTTTTTGGAGTTTTTATTATTTTTTCAATAAAAAAATGAGGCTTAAACCTCATTTATCTTAAATCTGCTTTTCTTTTAATGTTTTCTCTCCACTTATCAAGTTCAGCAATAACCTCTTCTGGTGTGTTGCACCAAGTGAAGAACTCATATTGGTTTTGTTTTAAAACACCAGCGTCAAGCATAAAGTCGTTCATTTGTTTGACGTGGTCATAGAAACCATTGATGTTATAAATAATAACGATATCAGTGTCAAACTTACTTTTGATTGAGTCGGTAATCATATAAAGCTCAGCAAGTGTTCCGTTTCCACCAGGAAGCACGATTGTTGCGTTTGTGTTTTTGAGTGCAACTTGTTGCAAAACAAAAAGTGTATCAACTTGTGTGATTGAGTTTGCAATCATACCCTCGGCTTCGTGAGCGTAAGGAGCAGGAACGATAATATCAACAAATCCATCACCCTCAATCATTTTGTTATACATTGCACCAATTGAACCTGTTTTTGCACCAACGCACATAACGCCGTCGTTATGCTTAAGCAAGTTTTCAGCAATTTTATCAATACCCTCAAGGTACTGTGGCTTGATTCTTTCATCTACTGAACCGCAAATAAAAACTTTCATAATCTCTCCTTTAGTAGTTAATCGTGATTATAATTTAGCACATTTTACGCTGGTCAGGCAAACAAAATAACCATAATTTCAAATAACTATTGAAACTTTTGGCTGAATTTGTTACAATAATATGCGTGAGGTTATTATGAATAACAAAAAAATTGAACAAAATTATGAGCAAATTTTAGATAATGAAATTGCAAAAGCCGAAGCTGGTGATGCAAAATTAAGACAACTTTTTGAATACGTCGAACTAACCATCAGGTGCGAGACTCTACGCGAGGAATACACAAAACTTTTATCAAGCAGAGACAAAGAAGAGGCTTCTGCTGTGTGGTCGTATGCTGAAAATAAAAGAATTTTGATGGAACTTGAATTTTTGGAAGCGAAACTAGCAAAACTTCAAAACAAAATCAATAAACTTTCTGAAAAGAAAACTCTTGACGAAGCAGATTCTTCAAAACTAAAAGCGTACACTAGCGATTTTGTGTTAACCAAAACTATGATTGCAAATTTGCAAAATTCAAGAAACAAATCTGAAATTGAAAGAGTGAATACTGCTATTAGGTCTTATGTTAATGACGCTTCAAACTTAGATTTGCCATTTGAAAAAATTATGAAAAACATAACATCTCTCTCAAAAGAACAAAAGAAAGCATTGTTATCATATTATGTTACTGCAGGTGAAAAGTTTATGTTATTAACTGAAGCAGATCTAACTCAAATTCAAACCTTTGGTGAATAAATAAAAACACGGAATATTCCGTGTTTTTTTAATAGTCAAAATCTGAAGTTGTATCTTTAAAGTCTGGAGTGTAGAAGGTTTCGGCACTTTCAAATTCTTGGGTGAAAGCATTTGCAAAGCCATAATCATCTAATGCGTTTACTAAAATTTTATATTCAAGAGGTTTAATTTTGCGATTAATCTCTTGGTGGTTTTTTGCACCCGCCATTGGCACATATTGGCTCATTAGGCTTACTATGGTTTTGTTTCCAAGATTTTCGTAAATCCATTTAATGACGGCTTTGCTATCAGCTGTCTGGTTTGGCAGGGCAAGGTGTCGAACAATTAAGCCTTTTTTCATAAGCCCATTTTCTATTAAGTCGTCTGGTACAATTTTTCTCATTTCAAGTATTGCTCTGCTTGTTTCCTCAAAATAGTTTGGTGCAAGAGATAGCCTGCCTGAAACCTCGCTTGAATAGTATTTTAGGTCGGTTAAAAAAATATCAACGTATCCATCAAGCAGTTTAATTGTTTCTGCTTTTTCATATCCAGAAGTGTTCCAAACAATTGGAATTTTTGGCTTGTAAATTTTTAAAGCCTCAAGAATTTGAAGAGTGTAATGTGTTGGCGTTACAAGATTGATATTGTTAGCACCAGCATTTTCAAGCTGTTTAAAAATATCAGCAAGTCCGCTAACCGAAACTTCTTTGCCAACTGCATCTGCTGAAATTTCACTATTTTGGCAGTAACAGCACTTGAGATTGCAACTAGAAAAAAAGATTGTTCCGCTTCCGTTCTTTATTGTCCCGTTTTCTTCTGATCCACTGATTATTGGTTCTTCAAAAAAGTGTTTCATAACTTTTGAAATTTTAATGGCATTGCTTGCCTTACAAAAACCAGCTTTTTTATCTCTATCCACATTGCAGTTTCTTGGGCAGATATTACATAAATTTTCCATACCAAAAATTATAGCCTGAAAAAAGCAGATGTCAAATATTAAACTTATTGAAAAATAAAACCGATTGTGATAAAATTAAAATATGGAAATGTGTGCACTTAAAAAGAATGATGAAATCGAGGTTGAAATTGAAAGACTCGGTGCAAATGGAGAGGGTATTGCCACGGTGGGTGGCAAAGTTGTCTTTGTGCCATTTGCTCTTCCTGGTGAAAAAACTTTAGTGCATATAATTTTAGATAAAAAATCTTTCTTTGTGGCAAAGGTTTTGAAGATTATAACCCCAAGTAAAGAAAGAGTTAATGCACCTTGCCCATATTTTACAAAATGCGGTGGCTGTGATATTCAACATTTGTGTTATGATGCTCAGCTTGAGTTTAAACAAAATTTAGTGCAAAACACCCTAGAAAAATACGCAAAAATCAATAAAAAAGTGCAAAAAACAGAAAAAAGTAAGTTTGAGTTTAGATATCGCAATAAATTTGCGTTTCCTGTTCAAGAGGTAAATGGCGAAGTTGTGATTGGAATGTATCGCAAAAATAGCCACAACATTATCCCCGTTGATGATTGTTTACTTCAAAGTAAAAGAACCCGTGATATTGTAAAAATTATCAAAGATTACATAGCAGAAAATAAACTTTCAGCCTACAATGAGACAACAAAAAAAGGACTCATCAAGCATATTGTTATGCGTGAAAGTGGTGAAAATTTTATTTTAACTATTGTTGTAACCAATAAAAAGTTTAATAACTTTGAGCCTCTTATACAAAAATTAAAAAGCAAATATAATTCATTTGGACTATACAAAAATGTAAATAATTTAAACAATAACGTAATTTTTGGCAATTTAGATGTTTACCTTTATGGTTTGGAAGAGCTTGAAATTGAAGAATTTGGTATAAAATATTTTGTTAACAATAGAAGCTTTTTGCAAGTGAATGATAGCGTAAAAACAAAAGCTTATGACAGAATTATTGAGTTGATTGGTTCAAGCGAAAATGTTATTGATGCTTATAGCGGAGCAGGACTTTTGTCGTCAATCATTGCAAAAAAAGCAAAGAATGTTTATGGAATTGAAATCGTAAAAGAAGCAACTCAGAATGCAGAAAAACTTAAAAAAATTAACAATTTGCACAATTTAACTAATATAAATGGCGATTGTGCGGTAGAAATTCCAAAGCTTGCAGACAAACTCAAAGGCGACTTTGTTGTTGTGGTTGACCCACCAAGGAAAGGTCTTGATTCAAAAGTTATAGAAGCTTTTTTAAAGGCAGAACCACGTAAAATTGTTTACCTTTCTTGTGGACCTGCAACCCTTGCTCGTGATTTAGGTCTTCTTGCCGAAAAGTATGATATAGAAGAAATTACGCCACTAGATATGTTTCCACAAACAGCAAATGTTGAAACACTTGTAAGTCTTGTTTTAAAAACTGCAAAACCATAGCACTTTAATTAAAAAAATTGTGCAAAAAATTTATAAAAGGAGCAAAATATGGAGATTTGGGACTTATATGATGAAAATAAAAACTTAATGGGAAAAACTCATATTAGGGGAGAGGAACTTCCTGATGATGGATACCATTTGGTAGTGCATTGTTGGATAAGAAACAGCGAAGGCAAATACCTTATTTCGCAAAGAGCAGAGCATAGGCCAACCTATCCATTACTTTTTGAATGTGTTGGTGGTTCAGTCACTGCTGGTGAAACAAGCAAAGATGGTGCACTTCGTGAAATTGTTGAAGAGGTTGGATTAGATCTCAGCCACGCAAAATCAGAAATTGTTTACACAAAAACTCGGGGCTTTATTAATGGTAAAAAGTTTAATGACATTATGGACGTGTGGTTGTTTGATTATTCAGGCAACGTTGATTTATCTAAAGCCACAACAGACGAGGTGTGCTCTGTAAAGTGGTGTACCATTGAAGAAATAAAACAAATTCAAGCTGATGGCAAGCTTGTGCCAACACTTGAGTATATTTATGATATTGATAAAAAACTGCAAAACAGTAAAAATTTATCAAAAAAATCTTGCAAAAACAAGAAAAAAGTTAAAAAATTAAGCGAAAATTCAAGATATTTTGATTTTTACGACGACGTTAAGTCTGGTTGTCACAAAATTGTTGACTGGTAAAAATTAAAGCCTAAGGAGATTATGGAAAAGATTATTTCAGTTGTGGGATTAACCTCATCAGGAAAAAGTGATTTGGCAATTGAACTTGCGGGGTCTTTTTCTGGCGAAATTGTTTCGGCTGATTCAAGGCAGGTATACATTGGTCTCGACTGGTGCTCAGGCAAGGTTACAAAAGAAGAGCAGGCTCAGGCGGTGCACCATCTTTTGGACGTGTGCCCGCTAGGTACTCAGTTTTCACTTTTCAATTTCCAAACAATGGCGTACGAAAAAATTGATGATATATTAGATAGAAAAAAATTGCCAATTCTTTGCGGTGGCACAGGGCTGTATACCAGAGCCATTGTTGAGGGTTATGATTTACAAGAGCAATCAGGCGACCCAAAGTTAAGGAACTCGCTTGAAAAGCTTGAACTTGAAGAACTTGTCAAAATGTGCACTGAAAAAAACATTGTGCTTCCTGAAGAAGTTACAAAACGCAGAGTTATTCGAGCCTTAGAAAAATCTACCGCAACTGAAAAACCAAACAAACCAAGGTATCAAGTTTTGCAACTTGGAATAAAGTGGGATAGGCAAGAAATTTACGAGCGTATTAGGCTCAGGCTCGAAAGGCGTATGCCAAATATGATAAAAGAAATTCAAGGGCTGATTGATGGGGGTGAAAGCGTTGAGTTTTTAAAATCTCTTGGTCTTGAGGCAAAGCTTGTAACAGAATTCTTACATGGCGAGTTTAATAGTTACGACGAGTTTTTTGAAGAACTTTTCAAGCAGGAGCGACATTTTGCCAAAAGGCAAAATACGTGGTTCAATAAAGAGAAAAGTATAATTTGGCTTGATGGCGAAACTGACTATGTGTCAGAGGCGAAAAAATTGGTAGCTGAGTTTTTAAGCAGAGCTTAAGCCACTACGCCAAAAATGTTTGTAAAATACATAAAAAATGATATAATAATTTATAGAAGGTAAAGATTATGAAATTTAGCACAAGCCCAGTTAGGGGCACGGTTGACTATCTTCCAAGTGAAATGGAGGTTAAGTCGTATGCCGAAAAAGTTATACTTGAAACATACACAAAGAACGGATTTTTGCAAATCAAAACCCCAGTTTTAGAAAATTTGGATTTGCTCACAAATGGCGATTCTGGCGATAATCAAAAACTGATGTTCAAAACCATTAAGCGTGGCGACAAGCTTGATTTGTCAAAACCAAACCTTTCAGAAAGCGACATTGTTGAGGAGGGTTTAAGGTACGACCTCACAGTTCCACTCGTAAGGCTTTTTGCAAATAATAAAGAAAAATTGCCAGTTCCATTCAAGGCAATTCAAATTGATGAGTCTTTTAGAGCGGAGCGTCCACAAAAAGGCAGAGTTAGGCAGTTCACACAATGTGATATTGATATTCTTGGCGATAGTTCACCGCTCTGCGAAGTTGAACTTTTGTACGCTTATATGTGTGCATATAAAAACCTTGGTTTTAGCAAACTAACAATAAAAGTTAATGATAGAAGAGCACTTTCAAGCATCATTAAACTTTCAGGCTTTGCTGAGGAAAATGTTACTGATATCTGCATTAGCCTTGACAAGTTCGATAAAATTGGTGCTGAAGCAGTTGCAAGCGAGCTCGTTCAAAATGGCTATAACAAGGCAGGTGTTAAAAAGCTTATGGCAGTTTTTGCCGACCTTAAAACCTCAAAGTCAAACGAAGAAAGTTTTGATAAACTTGCAAATTTTGGCGTTGAATCAGAGGTTGTTGAATCTCTTAAACTTATTATTAGCACGGTTTCTGAGTTCAAGATTGAGGGCTTTAATATTGTTTACGACGCAAGCATAATTCGTGGTCAAGGCTATTATACGGGCACTGTTTTTGAAGTTTATGACGACGAGTTTGGCAGAGCTATCGGTGGTGGTGGCAGATATGACAAAATGATTGAAAAGTTTTTGGGCACTCCAGTTCCTGCGGTTGGTGCAAGCATTGGATTGTATTCAGTTGTTATGCTTATGGTTGAGCGTGGCTACAAAATTCCATCAAACAAACTTGCACTTGTTTTTGATAAAGAAAATTCTTTTGAAGAAATTTTAAAGACAAAAATCGAGTTTATGCAAAAAGGATTTGAGGTTTCAACTTTTGCATTCCCAAAAAATTTTAATAATTTTGCCGAAAAACTTAAAAATAACGGCTACACCAAGCTTGTGAAAATGAAAGATTTATCAAAAATTATTGACTTATAAAATGGGAGAAAAATGGACTTAGCCATATCTAATTGGTTTTTTAATACTTTTGGGAAAAACAAAGCCCTGACAATGGTGGTAAGGATTGTAACAGAACTTGGCAGTGCGTGGTTTATCATTGCCTGTGTTGCTGTGCTACTAATTTTCAAAAAAACACGTAAAGTTGGGCTGTTTGCATTGTTTGCCTGTGGGTTAGCGTTCATCGCAAACAATTTGATTTTGAAAAATATTGTTCAAAGGGCTCGTCCATTTGTTGCAAATCCTGAACTAAAAGGGCTCTGTGAACTTGTGGGGTATGCATTTCCAACTGGGCACTCAATGGCTTCAGGACACGCAACGGCTTCAATGGCTCTTGCTGTTACAATTTTGCTTTTTAACAAAAAATTTGGTATTTTGGCAATTTGTGTGAGCCTGTTTGTGGGGCTAACAAGAATATATCTCTGCGTGCACTATTTAACCGACGTTATTGTTGGGTTTATAATCGGTGCGGTCTTTGCAATTGGCGTGTATTTTTTACTTAAATTTATTCAGAAAAAAATATTAGAAAAAAGAGGAAAAAATAATGAAAAAATTAATCTTAGCAACAAGAAATCAGCATAAAGTTTCAGAAATTAAATCAATGCTTGGTGACTATGAAATCCTTTCGCTAAACGATATTGGTTTTATGTCGGAAATCGAGGAAACTGGCACAACATCAACCGAAAATGCAAAAATTAAAGCACTTGCAGTTAGGGACTTTTGCAAGGAAAAAGGCATTGACACACCTGTTATTGCTGATGACTCAGGCTTGTTTATAAATAGTTTAAACGGCGAACCAGGTGTTAACTCAGCAAGATATGCTGGTGACCATAACGACGAGGCAAATAGACAAAAAGTTCTTGCAAATCTTGAGGGGAAAATCGATAGAACAGCATACTATGAATGTGCAATTTGCTATGCAAGCTGGACAGAGGTTAAAATGTTTATTGGAAAGACTTTTGGTGAAATTACAACCGAAAAAATCGGTGATGAATCATTCTGTTATGATTGTATTTTCTATTCTGCCGACCTTGGAAAATGTTTCGGCGAAGCAACTAGCGAGGAAAAAGATTCAGTTTCTCATAGAGGCAGAGCAATCGAAAAGTTAAAAGAATTTTTGGGCAACACCGATAATCCAAACTTCGATAGAACAGTAAAATTCAATAAATAAACTAATAGATATAAACAAAAAAGAGCATCAAACGATGCTCTTTTTGTGTTCTTTTTTGTGATTAATAAATTATGCAGATTGCTGTTGAATAGTCTTTTGAGTGTGAAATGGAAATTTTAATCTCACTGAAGCCCATCTTTTCAAGCTCCGACTTTATTCTTTCATTTTTAATAATATATGGTCTGCCCTCTGGAGTTGCAGTGATTTCAATTTCTTGGTAAGGAATTTTTAGGTTAGAAAAAGCCTTGACGCAAGCTTCCTTAACGCACCAAAAAGCACAAAGTTGCTCGTGGCTGTTAACGAATTTTCTAGCGTACTCAATCTCACTTTTGGTGAATGCACGCTCAATAAAATGCTCGGTCACTGTTTTAAATCTTTCATTTTTTTCAATATCAATTCCAACTTCCATAACACTATTTTAACCAAAAACTTGTGGATTATCAATAAAAAAATTGTTTTACAACTACAATTTTTATTGTTATTATAATAATATGAGTACATTTGTAGCAAAAATCAAGTCATTTTTTTCAAAGTTCAAGCTAGAACTGATTGTTCTTGGTATAGTTTTTCTAATTTTTAACTTTATCTTGTTAATCAATGGGGCTTTTCCGTACGGCAAAAACACACTTTTAATAAGTGATTCTTTTGCACTTATTGGTGTTATATTCGAGCATATTTTTGATTTTTTAGCCGGAGGAACAGGTCTATTTTACAATGTAAGGATTGGTGGTGGTGCAGAATTACTATCGATGATGCTTTACATGATTTTTAATCCATTCTTTTTATTGGTTCTTCCTTTTGGAAAAGCAAACATTTTTAGAAGTTTTAACCTTGTAATATTTGTTGTGTTAATTTTTAATGCGATTGTTGTTATGTGGTTTATAAAGAAACATTTTAAGAACCTTTCAAAATTTATGTTTGTTGTCATAAGTTTGGCTTATATTTTTTGTTCGTATTTAATAATAAGTCTTGCAACTATAAACTGGTTAACATTCCCGTCTATCATACTTTTTGTTGTTGATGGATTCTTAAAACTTGAAAACGATGGAAAAATTTTGCCATTTGCAATATCAATAATTTTTTCTGTGGTAAATAGTTTTGTTGTTGGTATTGCATCAAACATTGTTTTGTTGATGCTCTTTGTTGGTCACATAATTATCACTAAAGAAAAAGAAGAGCAAAAAAACATTTTTGTTAAACTTTTGTTTGCTTATATTATTGCTGTTCTAGTGAGTCTTTGCTTAATGCTTCCGGCGATTTTGGGCATACTAAAAACAAATCGAGCAAATTCGATTATTGATAACATTTTTAATCTTGACTTCAAGACATCATTTATATTCAAACTGGGAATCATTTGTCTTGACATATTTTTGCTAATTTTTGCTATTTACTATTTGGTAGTTTGTGATAAAACCAAAAAAGAATCTAAGTTCTTTATTTTTGCCACAATAGTTGTATTTGTTCCTTCAATTTTTGATGGCTCTCTAAATCTCTTGTTTGGTGGTTATTATTCAGGTTTTCCTGGAAGAATTCAGTTTTTAAATACTGCATTAATGCTAATTTTGGTTTGTAAATTATTCAATGAGAAGAGTCCTTTAAAAAAAGAAGAAGTACAAGAAAATGAAATAAAGTCCTCAAAATTATTTTTGAGTCTTTATATTTTAATGATTACTACATGCATTGTGGCTGTTGTTTTTTATGGGATACTTCAATTATCCAAATTAGCAATAACGATAAAATCACCAGTCGGCAGTAGTGATAGTGTTTATATAGTAGTTGTTTTGATGGCTGTTGTTTTTGCAATATTATTTTTGTGTGTATTGCTTGGCAAGAAACGAAGAGTTCTATCTGGCAAAGTTGTTAGATTTAATATTTACTTTACAATAATTTTTTCGCTGATTGTTAATGTTTTTTTGACATCTTTTGAATTAAATACTGATACAAAAGACTATGTTAATGTGAAGGAAATAACAAGTATTAATAATGTGGATTCAAGGCTTAAAATTATTAGTGGCGAATTTGAGGGTGTGCATCTCAGTAATTCGATCTTTGAAGGTGGCACGCTTAATATGTTTACGTCAACAGTTTCTGCGGAAAATTCAGCCATATCAAACTTGGGTTATTTTAAATCACAAGTAAGTGTTTCAACAGATAACGGAACTATTATAGCTGACTCATTGGCAGGTCATAGATATTTTATAACAAAAAAGCAAATGGATAGACCATACCTAAATCTGATAGATGAAAAAGAGGGTATCTATTTATATGAAAATATGCTTGCAACAACTGGAGCAATTCTGCTTGATAAAGAAACAAATTTCGATACAAGTAAAAATATCTTAGAAAATTTTGAAGATTTGGCAAAGTGCTTCAATATTTCTGAAAAACTGTTTGATGATGTGTCTGTGACAATCAGTAAAGTCGAGGGAATAAGTGAATTGTATGCAAAAAATGTTTACAAATGTTCATTCACAGCTCCTTATGATGGCGTTTTGTATTTAAAAAACATTGCGATACATGAGCAAGGTTTAACAGGTATAAAAGACTATATTTCTAAAGAAGTGAATTCGGACGAAATTTATAGCTGTGAAAGTTACAGCACAGGTCAAACCGATGTTGGATATGTTAAAGCTGGAGAAGAAACAGTCTTCTATCTTATCAATGTAGAAGAAATATCTGATGTAAAGTTCACATTTTTAAATTATGGCGTGGCAGAGAATTTATGCGAACAACTTAAAGAGTCTGAGGTGGAAATAGACTATATAAAAAATGGCTACAAAGTTGGTGGGACTGCTAAAGATGATCAAAAACTTTTTGTTTTTATGGCAAATGTTCAAGGTATGCAGTATTCGCTAAATAATAAAAATGTCACAGTGGAAACTGTGCTTGATGGTTTTGTTATGATGGATGTTCAAGCCGGCGAATTCACCTTGCAGGCAGAATATAAATATCCGCACGCAAAAACTTGGCTTATTGTTACCATCTTGTGTGTAATTTTACTCATTGCTATTTCACTGGTTTACAAATTTACAGGCTTTAGACACATAAAAGGCTTCACGCGTGGTGCTTTTATGGTGATAGGGGCAGGATTTTTGTCGGTATTTGTAATATTTGGAATTCTTTTGACTTTTTTTAAAATAATAGTTTAACTTTTTAAAATTTTGTTGTATAATGAAGTCATACAAAAGATAAGTCAAAAAAACACACACGAAAAAGTGCACTAAAGATGACTTACAAAAGATAAGTTTTAATTTACTAATGATAAATTTATAAACACAAAAGATTTTAGAATGCATAAGAAAAAGTGCACAAAAGAAGGCTATTGCAAAAGATAAATTTTGATATCTTAAGATAGGGTACACAAAAGAATTGTAGGCGTACAAAAGATATTGATTTCTAAAGATGAATGGGTGGCAGACTCAAAGCATACTAAAGAAAAAGTGTACAAATGAAAACGTACAAAAGATAACAGCACGTGATTGCAAAGGACAGCTTCGGCTGTCTTTTTTTGTACACATATATTATATAAAATTTGCTAAAAAATATATTTGTAGAAAATTAAAACAAAATATCTTTTGGTGGGGTATTTGTGGGGTTTTGGAAGAATGTTTATTATTTTTTATTCTGTCTTGAATTTGTTTGCTCTCACTTTTTAAAATGTGGTATATTAATGCTAGAGGTGAAACTATGTTTTCTGTTATAGATGCAAATGATTCAAAAGTAATGGCTAACTCAAGATTTGTAAAAAATGCAGTTTTATACAAAGATATGCTCGCATTTTTTGACCTTTATGAAAACGTAATGTCAGCAAAAAAGAGAGAGCTTCCAAACTTTGTGTTTTTGCCAAGTGGCGGGTACTGCCTTGAAGGCATTTGTTTGATAGCAAAAAACTATGCCTCTGAGCTTGGTTTTGAAACATTAAACTTAACCTTAGAATACTTAAAAACTATTTATTATACCATTGCAAGTTTTGCTGGTGAAAATGGAAAAGTTGACAAAAAGTTTTTAACCAGTGAGTTTGAGGAATACAAAAAGGCAAGCAAAAATGCGTCGGACGAAATTTCTTCAGAAACAAAGGGTGCTTACAAAAAGTATGAAGAATCAAAAAAGATTTTTGAAAAAGAAAACCAGAGATTTGCTAAAAATTTGATACTTTCAAAAGTGTTTAATGTGCTTTATATCTTCTTTTTAGTGTTGGGCTTTTTGTCTGCAATGATACCTTTTTCTTTCTATTTTATGGAAAAGATTACAATTGTTAAAACCGCAATAATTGCGGGTGTGTGCCTTGTTGTTGGTATTGGTTTCACACTTTTATTCTGGGCACTAGAAAGGAAATTTTCAATCGCTTCTAGCGACACCGCTTATGGAATGCAAATTTTAAAGAAAAATAAAGACAATGACTTTTTGGCATACAAAGATGTTCGTGACAAAGAAAATAAAATTTTGTCTGAAAAATATGAGTACGAAAATCAGTTCATTGAGGAAATCAAAAAATACGGAAAAGTTTTGAGTGTGAGCGAGGTTTTCAATCTTGCAAAAGAATACAAACTCACATCTTATAATTATAAAAGAGACATTGCGAAATTATTCAAGTCTGAACAAACGGACGTTGAAGAGATTGTTTATGATCTTTCAGTATTAAAGCCTAGTCTGAACAACTTAGACATCGCAAATCTTTACTCAAAAATCAAGGAAAAGGATTGGCTTTACTATAACAACCAAGTCCGCTTTAATTTTTTAAATAAGTTTATTTCTCGTGCGGAAAAAAATAAGGAATGGACCATTACCACTGAAGAAAATGAGGAAAATCCATTTGGTATAAACATAAAGAAATTAGCAAAAGAAGAAATTGCATATCTAAAATCTGAAGACGGATTGTTTGTTTCTTCTTCGCTTGATAAATTTTTAAACACAAAGTTTATCAAAAACTTAAAAGAATTTGAAATTAAAAACAAGTCTAGTTATGAGGAACTTAAAAATATAAAAGTGCAGTATATGAAGCATTTTTATAACTACGAATCTGTAAAAGATTACAACAACTTGTTCTATGACAAAAAAATTCAAGAAGGCATCATCACTATTTCAGACGAAATTATTGAAAATAATAAAAAAATCCCAAGCTTAATTGCTTTAAAAATCAAGCTTTTGGAAGACAGGATTGGTTACGGAAACAGCAATTCATCTGTAATTAAGCAAATTTCAAGTTTTATTACCGAAGAGGTTAAGGAAGAAGAATTGCTTGAGGTTGAGCCAATTGAAATAGCAAAATCTGAAAGTGAAACCGTCAAAGACATAACAAGCTGTGATAAAGTTGAAATTATTGACGAAACCAAAATTTTATACACCTCTGGTGGCGAAAGCTTTATAGGCTATATATTTGCTGATGCGACAGAATAATGGGCAGTTATCTGCTCATTTTTTTTATGCGAGAGTTTGATTTTTTAACTCACATAATATATAATGCTTGGTGTAAAGGAGAATATATGTTTAATTTTGAAGAACTTAAAAGTTTAAGTGAAATGCAAAAGCAAACAGTGCACTGTCTTTGATGAGGACAAATTAAACATCAGACTTGCAGAAATCGAAACAGAAGAGGCGAACCCAAATCTGTATAGTGATATTTCAAAAATGAAGAGACTTGGCACAGAAAAAAAGAGCGTGCAAAACATTCTTTCAAAAATTGAGGGTACGAGGACACAGGTTCAGGATTTGTTTGATTTGTATGAACTTTTATCGCTTGAAAATTCAACGGAAGAGGATTGGAAAGGATTTGAAGCGGACTATAAGCAAGCCAAACAAAACGTTGAAAAACTATATGAGGAAACATTGTATTCAGATACGTTCGACTCAGCCGATGCACTTATTGAACTGCACGCAGGAGCAGGAGGTGAAGAGGCTCAGGACTGGACGGATATGCTGAAGCGTATGTACTCAAGATTTGCTGAAAAACAGGGCTACGACGTTAAGATTATTGATTATCTTTACGGAGATGGTGCAGGATACAAAAGCGTTACAATGCTTGTTGAGGGTACAAATGCTTATGGTAATTTAAAGTGTGAAAGGGGCGTGCACAGGCTTGTTAGAATTTCTCCGTTTGATGCAAACAAACGCAGGCACACTTCGTTTGCAAGTGCCGAAGTTTCTCCAATTGTAGAGAATACAAGTGAGATAGAAATAAGAGATGAAGACTTAAAAATTGACACCTTTCGCAGTGGTGGAGCAGGCGGTCAGCATATAAATAAAACCGAGTCGGCGGTCAGAATAACTCACATTCCAACTGGAATAATTGTGGCATGCCAAAACGAGCGAAGCCAAACACAAAATAAGGAAACCGCTTTAAAAATGCTTTACTCAAAGCTTATTGAAAAACAGGAAAAAGAAAAGGAAGAAGAACGACTCAAAAAGCTTGGCACTCAGCGAAAGATTGAGTGGGGCAGTCAAATTAGGTCTTATGTTCTTTGCCCATACAATTTGGTTAAAGACCACCGAACAGGCTACGAAACTGGTGACACAACAGGTGTGCTCGACGGAGAAATTAAAAGTTTTATTATTGAAAAATTGAAACTTGATAAACAAACTCAAGGATAAAGTATGAAAGTTTATAAATTTAGATGCAAAGATTGTGGCTCAAGAGAATATCAAAAAATCGAAAGCCATATATATAAATGCGTGTACTGCGGTGCAAAGGAAGAGGTTATAAAAAACTTTGAAGCAAGGCAATTTGTTAAAGATAGATTAAAAGAAAAGCAAAGTGTAAACGATGAAAAGTATAGGGCTCAGCTGAACGAGCTAAAGTGTGTTAGAAGTTTGTTTGTTAAGCAATTTATTGCTCTTATGCTCTGCGTATTTGTAGGCACAATGGGAGTACATAGATTTTTTCAGCGTAAAATAGTCACAGGGTTACTATATTTGTTCACATTTGGGTTCTTTGGCATTGGCTGGATTGTTGATATTTTAAAGCTTTCTTTCAAGCTTTACGACACCAGTGTTGAAATTAAATATCTGCAAAACGAAATTTATTATAGCGAACTTGAAAGAGAGGAAAGTTTGCAAATGCTAGCGAATGGTAATGGTTCTTATGATGCCGAGGAAAGGGGTTAGGCTATGGAAAAAAAAGACATAATAATTCTTGGCATAGAGTCAAGTTGCGACGAGACTTCTGTTGCTGTTGTTAAAAATGGCAGGGAAGTTCTTTCAATGGTAACAAACACACAAATTGATATCCATAAACTTTATGGTGGTGTTGTTCCAGAAATTGCCTCAAGAAATCATGTTATGAATATTGATGGAGTTTACAAAGAGGCTCTTTTGCAGGCAAACTTAACAATTGACGACATTGATGCAATTGCAGTCACTTACGGTGCAGGGCTACTTGGTGCTTTGATTGTGGGCGTCAATTTTGCAAAAGCACTAGCTTACGGAACAGGTAAACCGCTCATTGCGGTAAACCACATCGAGGGGCACATTGCAGCAAACTATATTGCTCACAAACAGCTTGAGCCACCTTTTGCGTGTTTGATTGTTTCTGGTGGGCACACAGCACTTGTTGAAATGCAGAGCTACACCACAAGGAAGCTTATTGGCACAACAACCGATGACGCAATTGGCGAAGCCTTTGACAAGGTTGCTCGTGAGTGCGGACTTGAGTATCCAGGTGGGCCAAATGTTCAAAAACAGGCAGAAAAAGGCGAAACAAAAATTAAATTTGTGCATAAGCTTGATGAAAAAATCAGGGACTACAACTTTTCATATAGCGGACTTAAAACGGCAGTAATCAATTATATCCATAACGAAAAACAACGAGGTAATGAAATTTCTGTTCCAGACATTTGTGCAAGCTTTCAAGACGAAGCAGTTAACCAAGTTGTTAGCAAGTCAATTTTTGCACTAAAGCAACTTGGCTATAAAAAAATCGCACTTGCTGGCGGAGTTTCGGCAAATGCACACCTAAGGAAGCGTATGGATGAAGAGGCACAAAAAATTGGTGCGGAGGTTTACTATCCACCAATCAAACTCTGCACAGACAACGCTTCAATGATTGCTTCGGCAGGGTATTTCAATTTTATAGAAAACAAATCTATTGTTGACCCTAAAATTTTAGTGCCAACATCAAATATTAGTTTATAGGAGAATTTATGAGAAAAATTTTAATAATCGGTGCAGGTCCTGCAGGAATTTTTACAGCACTCGAGCTTTTGAACTTAAAGAGTAAGGACGAAATTACAATTATCGAGCAAGGACATTTGATTGAAAAACGTGCGTGTCCAAAATCTAAAACAAAAGAGTGCGTGCACTGCAAACCATATTGCTCAATAACCTCAGGTTTTAGTGGAGCAGGTGCATTTTCAGATGGCAAGCTTTCGCTAAAAAGCGAGGTTGGTGGTTGGCTTCCTGACCTTCTTGGTCACGAGGAAGTTCAAGAACTTATTAACTACACCGACAAAATTTATCTAGATTTTGGTGCAGACCCGCACGTTGTTGGCGACAAAGATACCGACGAAATTCGTGATATCAGAAAGAGTGCAACCATTGCAGGTTTAAAACTGGTTGACTGCCCAATTCGTCACCTTGGAACTGAAAAAGCACACGAGCTTTATTATGCTATCGAGCAACATTTGCTAAAAAATGGCGTTAAGATTTTGGCTGACAAAAACTGCAACGATATTATTATTGAAAACGGCGAGTGCAAGGGTGCTATTGTTGACGGTGAAAAGATTATGGCTGACGTTGTAATCATTGCAACTGGAAGAAAGGGTGCAGACTGGCTCGACGAAATGTGCCGTGAACACGGAATTGGCAGAGAGGCTGGCGTTGTTGATATTGGTGTTAGAGTTGAGTGTAGAAACGAAATTATGCAAAAAGTTAACGACGCACTCTACGAGTCAAAACTTATTGGCTGGCCAAAGCCATTTTACAATCAAGTTAGAACATTCTGTCAAAACCCTGGTGGCTTTGTTGCTCAGGAAAATTATGACAACAACTTGGCTGTTGTAAATGGTCACAGCTACAAGGAAAAGAAGTCAAACAACACAAACTTTGCAATTTTGTGTTCACACAAATTCACATATCCATTTGACGACCCAATCGCTTATGCAAAAAAGATTGGTGTTATGACCAATATGCTCGGAGATGGTCACATATTGGTTCAAAGACTTGGTGACATTAAGGCAGGCAAAAGAACTTGGCAAAAAGAGCTTTCGCAAAGTAACCTTAAGCCAACTTTAACCGACGCCGTTGCAGGTGACATCACCGCTGCAATGCCATACAGAACAATGACCTGTATCCTTAACTTTTTGGAACAGATGGATAAGGTTGTTCCTGGTGTTGCAAGCAATGAAACACTTCTTTATGCTCCTGAAATGAAATTCTATAGCAATCGTGTAAAAATGGATACAGAACTTAACACAAATGTAAAAAACCTCCATTGCCTTGGCGATGCAAGTGGTTGGACACGTGGACTTATGATGGCTTCTTCAATGGGTATTTATATGGCAAGACAACTTATGAAATAAATTGCAAAATAAAAGTGGGGTGACCCACTTTTTTTGTTATTAATGATTAGGTTGAGGAGCTTGTTCGCTCTCTAAAGCCTCTCGAACTTTATTTGCTGTTGACTCGCTAACAACAAGCTTGTTCCTGTTAAGAATAACAATAGAAGGGAAGTTTCTGTCGTAAACGCAGTCGTAGCCAAGTATAGTTGCAAGGATTGAAATATCCATTTTTAAAAGGCATATAAATTTTTGCCTTTCTTTATCATTTAAGTTATCTGCAAAATTTACAAGTTCAGCAATTTCTGATGGAGTGCTTGCGTTAATTTTAATCAAATTATTCTCAAGCGAATCGATTAATTCAAAAAGCTCATAGTCGCTTGCAAGGCTGGCTTTTGGAAGTTTTAGGTTTAGTATTAGTGGATTAGCTTCAGAAAAATCCTCGGTTCTTGTGTAGGCAAAAGCAACAATTCTTGATGGTGAAGTGTATAGCCCATTGCACATACCGACTGTTACAGTGTGATAATTATCTTCAAAAAGCAAATTTGCCTGATTTTGGATTGTTCTAACACCTCTATAAAGCTCGTCAAAACTAAAAACAGGGTTGGAGTTAATTTCGAAATCAGAGTATTTATCGTCTTTAACAACTTGTGGTTTATTTGTAAACTCACAGATATTTAAAATGTATGAAAACAACTCTAAGTCCATTTTGTTAATTGTATCAGTTTCTTTTACGGAGTTAGAATTGTTGTAACTTTTTTCGTCGTCATCAAAAGTAAAAGAAGTAGGAAATTCAAAAACATACTTTTTTTCAAGTTCTTGCATTTTAAGTTTAAGTGCTTCGAGTTTTTGTGAAAAAGGTAAATTTTCCATATATTTCTCCATCAAATTTCTCTTTCGTATCATCACAAATTTTATTGATTGTATAACATTATACTTAAATTCTCAAGTTTTTCAATTCATTTAATTAAAATATTGACATATTGAACAATATTTATTATTATATAATAGAAATTATAACCAGATATTTTAACATTTTAGAGGGAAATGTTAATTTTTTCTATTGACAGCCGAGTTTGGGTGTGATATTATAGTAAAGCACCGAACCTTGCTGTTAGGTGTTAATTTTTTGAGGAGAAAAATTATGAGAAACAGAATTACTTTAGAATGCACAGAATGCAAAAATCGTAACTACGAAAGTTTTAAAAATAAAAAGAATGATCCAGATAGATTAACTTTCAATAAGTTCTGTCCAAATTGCAAAAAGCACACAGCTCACAAAGAATCTAAATAGTAGGAGAATCTAATGGCAAAAAATAACAAAAAGCCAACAAAAGAAACTGCCGAAATGGAAAAGTCTGACGAAGTGTTAACAGTTGTTGACACAAAAAAAGCCAACAAAGCAAAAAAAGCTGAGGAAGCAAAAAATACAGACAAAAAGGCTAAGGCTACAAAGAAAAAGGCTAAAAACGACAAGCCAAAGAGAAACATTTTCAAAGAAATTATCTCTGAGCTTAAAAAAGTAAATTGGCCATCATTCAAAAAAGTCTGCAAAACAACAGGCACAGTGCTAGTTGTTGTGGGCATTTTTATGCTCGCTGTTTTAGGCATTGATTCACTTGTTGCTTGGATTTTGGACCTTATTGTTAAGATATAATAAACCGAAATTTCGTTAAAAAGGAAGTATTATGATAGATACATCAAAATTAGATGAGCCAAAGTGGTATGTACTTCACACCTTTACAGGTTATGAAGCTATGGCTGTGGACAATTTAAACAAATGTATTGCAAAAAACAATCTTCAGGACTATATTTTGGAAGTTAAAGTTCCAATGGAAACAGTTATTGAAGAGGGCAAAAACGGCAAAAAGAAAGCTGTTGAAAGAAAATTGTTCCCTTGCTATATCTTGATTAAAATGAGATATACCGATAGTTTATGGCACACAATTGTTAACTCAAGAGGTGTTACAGGTTTCGTAGGTCCACAAGGTAGACCTCTTCCTTTAACTGATGAAGAAGTTAAAAAGATGAAACTTGAACCAGTTAATATTGACATTAAAGTTGAAGAGGGTCAAAAAGTTAAGCTTTCTAGCGGAGCACTCGATGGCTTTGTTGGAACAGTTTTATCTGTTGACGCTGAAAACTCTAAGTGCAAGGTTGAAGTTGAAATGTTCGGCAGACCAACACCTGTTGATGTTGACTTTTCACAAATCGAAATTATTGAGTAATTCGAGTTTTACAAATATTGTTTTGTTATAATCGGATAGCCGTCCGTTTATATATAGTGGGAGAAGTAAATTTTTATGCTTCTAAAGAACCACG
>CAZFPH010000003.1:0-25682 GCA_964520955.1 uncultured Lachnospiraceae bacterium | reverse complement strand
TCAGCGTGGGGCTGGACTTGGCGGTGGAAATGATGAAAGAGAGCAAACTTTAAACCAACTTTTGGTTCAAATGGACGGTTTTGAAGATAATGAGGGAATTATTGTTATGGCTGCAACAAACCGTGTAGATATTCTTGACCCTGCATTACTTAGACCTGGTAGATTTGATAGAAGAGTTAATATTAGTGTTCCAGATATTAAGGGTAGAGAGGCTATTTTAAAGGTTCATGCAAAAAATAAACCATTAAAGAGTGATGTAGATTTAAAAACTATTGCAAGAATAACCTCTGGTTTCACAGGTGCTGAGATTGAAAACCTTTTAAATGAAGCTGCAATATTAACAGCTAAAGAAAACAGAAAAGAAATTACTGAAGAAGATATCCAAAAATCTATTATGAAGGTAACCCTTGGACCTCAAAAGAGAAGCCGTGTGGTTAGCGAAGAAGATAAGATGGATACCGCTATTCATGAATCTGGTCACGCACTTATCAGTAAACTTGCAAAAGAAAAGACACCTGTTCACGAGGTTTCAATTATACCACGTGGCGGTGCAGGCGGTTACACACTTTCTTCTGAAGAAGATTATACTGTTTATTTCAAAGAAAAACTTATCTGTAAAATTCAAATGTTGCTTGGTGGTATCACCGCTGAAAAACTTTATGTCGGCGATATTTCAACTGGAGCTTCAAATGACCTTAAGCGTGCAACAAACATAGCAAGGCGTATGGTGTCTGAATGGGGTATGAGCTCTGAGGTTGGTATGGTTTATTGCGGAAGCGATGATGAAGTGTTTATTGGAAAAACATATCAAGAAAGAATGCCATACAGTGAAAACCAAGCAGCAATAATTGATAGCGAAGTTAAAAAACTTATTGATTCTTGCCAAAAGGAAACCGAAAGGCTTCTTGTGAAACATAAAGATATGCTTATGACGATGGCAGAGGTTTTGATTGAAAAAGAAACCATTTACGCTGAAGAGGTAGATTTGATACTAGAAGGTAAGTCTAAAGAAGAAATACTTCAATACATCGAAGCAAAGGATAAAAAACCTGATGCTGAAGATAAAAAATCTGATGAAAATGCAGAAAAAACAAAAGAAAATAATAAAAATATAGAAAAACCAGCAGAAAACGCTGAAAAAATCGCGAAAAATAGCGACGAAAATTTAAAAAGTGTAGATGATTTGCTTAAAATTGCCGAAGAAAGAGAAAAAATAAGCAAATCATCAAATACTGAAAAGGTTGAAATTATAGAAGGTTCTGAGATATCTGTAGAAAATTCAGAGGTAAAAGAGGATAAAGTTTTAGAGGAAAAACTAGAAACAAAAACAGAAACAGAAAGCGAGGCTGAGCAAGACAAAACAGCTGAATCAAAAGAAAACGTAACAGCTGTAGAGGTTAAGCCAAAGAGAACCTATAAAAAGAAAACAGCAGAAGAAAAAGCGTCTGAAGCAAAACCAAAAACAACAAAGAAAACAAAAAAAGAAGAAAACAAAAGCATAGAGGAATAAAATGAAAAAACTATTTTCAATAATATCAGCTTCAATTTGTGTACTTGTGTTAGTTTTTATTTTAGTAATCAGCTTTGTGAAAGTTAATATTAATCTAGAAACAGATGACCCTTATATGATTTATGTTTACAACAAATCGTCTGTAGCGATGTCTAGTGAGGGTTACAAAGCAGGCACTAACGAGTACGAAAAAGTGTTAGATGGTGTGAATAAAACAACCAGTCTTTCAATTTTTAAGCGTCTTGTTAATAAAACAAAACTTAACAGTAAAATTGAGATTGATTTAGAGGGCAAAATTTCAAAATACTCAACCGATATGAAACAAAAATATATTGTGGTTGAAATGATTTATGACAAACAGCAAGATGTCATTGTTTATTCAAATGGCATTTCAAGGGTTGTGTCATATTATGCATCACTATTTATTGTTCAGCCTGATAATGAGTTTGCTGATATTATTGTTTATTACTCAACAACTAACGATTCAACAAAAAAAGATAGTTACTATGCATCTTGCAGTCCATTGATTTTAAATGGCGACTCAGAAGCAATGGAGAAAACAATTAAAAATTTATAATAAAGGCTGTGACTTGCTCACAGTTTTTATTTTGTTTTAAATTGTAATGGTTGGGCAAATAATAAGGGAAATGAAAAATTAAAGCAATATAAAAACAAAAGAAAAAAACAAAAGTAGACTCAAAAAATTTACAAATAATTATAAAATTTTACATAAAAATCTCCTTTAAACAAATACTAAGAGTATAAAAATAAAAGGAGATAGTTATGAGAACTTCAAAAAAGACAAACACAAAAACAAATGCAAGAAATTGCTCTACAAGAAATTGTTCTACTAGAACTTCTGACTGCTCTACAAGAACAAGTAATTGTGCAGGCTCTAGAAAGTGTACAAAAACTAAAGACTGTAAATAATTAAAAAAAGGGGGAATAACCCCTTTTTTTGTTGTGTAAAAATTAAACTAAACGTGTATTTTTAAAAAAGACGAATGGGTTTTGCATTAAAGGAATTGATGTTTTAGTTTAAATCAAAAAATTATATTAACAGAATGTTTAAGGGTGTTTGTTATTTAAAATTATAGCTTGGTATCGGCTGTTTGTACAAAAACATCAAGCAAATAATTTTGTTAATTTAAGAAAATCAAAATTAAAAAATTTAAATATTCAAGTCAAGCAAAAATAATTTTGGCGATTTTTATTTTTTGTGTCAGGGGTGAAACGCAAAGCTGTAAATTTAATGATATTATGGTGATAGGGGGGAAATATGGCAAATATCATACAATTAATAGAAAGCAATAATGAACTTTCGCTTGCCGATTCTGGTGCAAAGATTGTTTGTGGAAACTCGAATTATTCTTTGTTGTTCACATTGTCGGACAGCTGGCAAGCTTGCAAAAATAAAGTAGCGGTCTTTTTTGTTGGCGGACAAAGAAAGGTGGTTGCAATTGGCGAGGATAACACCTGCAAAGTACCTGTTATGCAAAATGCACCAAGCGTGTTTGTTTCGCTCACCTCAGGCGAGGGAGAAGAAATGCTCACAACCACAACCGCAAAAATTGAACTTGTCGAAACAATGGTCGTTGGCGACTTTTCAGAATTTGACTACTTGAAAAATAATTTAACAGAGCTATTGTCAGCGGTTAATAAAATTGAAAATGGCAAACTTTATGTGGAAAGTGCAAAACAGGCGGAAATAGCAAAAAATGTAAGCAATCCGAATTTGATAATCAATGGCGATTTTAAGGTTAATCAAAGAGGGAAAAATCAGTACTCGGGTGCAGGAATATACACGGTTGATAGGTGGAGACTTCACAGCACGGGAACGTTAAATGTTAATAGCGATGGCACGGTGACTTACACAATCGGGACAAGCAACTGGTCTGGTTTAAATTATTATATCGAGAAGCCTTCGCTTTTATCGAACAAAACATTCACGTTCTCGCTTAAAGGTAGTTCAACAGCAGGTGTTTGGCTCAGTGTTTATCACAAGGGCAGTTCGCTTGGAGGGGTTTATACAAGGGATTCAGGCGATTTTTACCTAACTAGCACAATAACCTTTGGCGAAATTTTAGATAGCGACAATTTAACAATTAGGATAACAACAAGAAATACTGATATGCCTGCGGGCGTCACAAGCAACAGTGTAACACTTGAGTTTGTTAAGCTTGAGGTAGGCTCTTATGCAACACCGCTAAGCCCACGTCCTTACGCTGAAGAACTTGCCGTGTGCCAAAGATATTATTACAGACTAGAGAATAAATCATCTAGCACAACGCTTTTAATTGGTACATTGTTTTTTGGTCAGGCTAATTACAGCTGGGGATACATTAGTTTGCCGAGTAGTTTAAGAACCACGCCAACTATATCTTACAGCAACTTGAGCGATTTAACGGTCACAACAGGTTCTGGAGGTACGCCTGTTCAGATATCTTCATTAACAATAACAAACAATAGTTATAACAATCTTAGAACATATTGCATTGCGGAAGGAATAACAGCAGGCAGTGTGTTGGCGTTGCAACTTAACGCAGGTGCAACTTATGTAGAGTTTGATGCCGAGATTTATTGGTAAAGTGAATTAATAAAATTATTGAAAAAGCAAAAAGGAGATAAACTTATGGAACTTGAAAATATGGAAAGCCTAGCTGGTGGCGATGTGAATATAACAATCACAAACACGGCTGAGGCAAACTTGGAAAACACAAATGCAAGAACAGAAAACACAAATATAATCGCAGAAACTGCAGGAGAAAACACTCAAACAGAGACTGAAAATGCAGAAACTGCAAGTGAACTCACGGAAACAGTCAATGATAGCACTGAAAACCAAACAGAAGAAAATTACGAAATAGAAACGCAAGGCGAGCAGAAAGCTGAAAGCTATACAGCGGCTGCAAATACTGAAAAGCCTATTGGCGTTTATGTGAAACTTAACGACGAATATTTTGTGACAGACGTTAATAGCGATATTTTCATAAAAAACTTTGAGGGCTGGACACAGATTGATGTAGGTTACGGCGACAAATACGCCCACGCTCAAAGTCAATATTTTGATAAACCGCTCATCGACGAAAACGGCAAATATACAATAAGATTATAGAGCAAAACAAAAACACTAACGAGAGTTAGTGTTTTTTTGTTGATTATTTTTTATTTTAAATCATTTTTTAATTCATTTAATCTGTTTTTAAGTTCAGCAGGAATATTATCTCCAAGTGAAGCGTAGAATTCTTCAATTTCTTGAACTTCAGTTTGCCAAAGGTTTTTATCCACAGAAACAAGGTCTTCAAGTGTTTCAGCTGACATATCTAAACCTTCTGTGTTAATATCTTTTGCATAAGGAACATATCCGATAGGGGTTTCTTTTGCGTCGACATTGTTTTCGCATCTAGCAAGTATCCATTCAAGAACCCTTAAGTTATCACCAAATCCTGGCCAAATGAAATTGCCATTGTCGTCTGTTCTGAACCAGTTAACATTGAATATTTTTGGTTTGTTGGCAATCTTTTTGCCTACTTCAATCCAATGCTCAAAATAATCGCAAACATTGTAACCAATGAAAGGTCTCATTGCCATAGGGTCACGCCTAACAACACCAACAGCACCAGTTGCGGCAGCGGTTGTTTCTGAAGCCATTGTTGAACCAACAAACACACCAGAGTTCCAGTCAAAAGCTTCATAAACAAGTGGAGCGGTTTTGGCACGTCTGCCACCAAACACAATTGCAGAAATTGGAACACCATTTGGTGCTTCAAATTCACTAGACAGACAAGGGCAGTTTGTTGTTGGTGCTGTGAACCTTGAATTGGGGTGTGCACCATAGGTCGATTTATCTTTTTTGTTAAACTTTGAAGCGTCCCACTTTTCGCCACGCCAGTTAACAGCGTTTGTTGGAGCAGGGGTATCCAATCCTTCCCACCAAACAGTGTTTGTATCTAGGTCGTGCACAACATTTGTGAAAATTGAATCTTTTTTTGTTGATAAAAGTGCGTTAGGGTTAGATTTCATATTTGTCCCTGGGGCAACACCAAAGAAACCATTTTCTGGATTGATTGCCCAAAGTCTGCCGTCTTCACCAATTCTAATCCAAGCGATATCGTCGCCAACAGTCCAAACCTTGTAACCTTTCTTTTTGTAAATTTCTGGAGGAATAAGCATTGCGAGGTTTGTCTTTCCACAAGCAGATGGAAAAGCTGCAGCGATATATTTAACCTCGCCTTTTGGGTTTTCGATTCCAACAATAAGCATATGTTCGGCGAGCCAACCCTCTTTTTTTCCAAGGAACGAGGCGATTCTAAGAGCGAAACATTTTTTGCCTAAGAGAACATTTCCGCCATAACCTGAGTTAACCGACCAAATAGTGTTGTCTTCAGGAAAGTGCAAAATATAACGTTTCTCTTCATCGAGGTCTGCTTTTGAGTGCAGTCCTTTAACAAAGTCTTTGCTATCCCCAAGAGTGTCGAGAATAACTTGACCAACTCTGGTCATAATTTTCATTGAAAGCACAACATAAATAGAATCAGTAATTTCGATACCAATTTTTGAAAATTTTGAACCAACAGCACCCATAGAGTATGGGATAACATACATTGTTCTGCCTTTCATTGAGCCGTCAAAAATTTCGCTTGCCATTTTGTAGGCCTCATCAGGTGCTAGCCAGTTGTTGAGTGCTCCAGCGTCTTCTTTTGTTTTTGTGCAAATAAAAGTTCTGCCCTCAACTCTTGCAACGTCATTAACTGCACTACGGTGGAGATAACAATTTGGAAGTAGTTCTTCATTAAGCTTTATGAGTTCACCAGTTTCACAAGCTTCTTTTCTAAGCTCATTGAATTGGCTTTCTTCACCCGTTATCCAAATCACATTTGCTGGTTGGCAAAGAGCTTCGGCATCTTTCACAAAATTTAAAACATATTCATTATTAGTCATAACACGCCTCCGTATAGCAATATTTTAACAAATATAAATAGTAAATGCAAAACAAACCTCTATAATTAGCGAACAAAAAACACTAACTATTTAGTTAGTGTTTTTATGTAATCAATGAATTCTCGCACGGCTCCTTCTCCACCATTTCGTGTTGCAACAAAATCACAAATGTTTTTGACCTCAGGCATAGCATCAGCAGGGCAACCCTTTAGTCCACAGACTTGCATACATTCAAGGTCATTAAGGTCATCACCAATATATGCAACATTTTCGAAACCGCAATCAAACTCATTGCAAATTTCTTTAAGTTTTTCAATTTTGTTTTTAACCCCTTGATATATGTTAGTAATGCCTAGCTCGTTGCATCTTGCAAGAAGTATTTTTGAGGCTCTGCCTGTGATGATAATAGGTGTTATGTTAAGTAGTGGAAGAATATTTACAATTGCGTACCCATCTTTAACGCTAAAAGTTTTTAAAGCCTCGCCACTTTCACCGATGTAAAGTTTGCCATCAGTAAGTGTACCATCAACATCAAATATTATTAACTTTATGTTATTCATAAGTTTACTTAGATTCCTTGTTTTTTCTAAACTCTGCAAAAAGTTCAAGTGTTTTTGGCTTTTTGCATTTTACTCTATATTCATCGGTTATTGTGGATAAAAACTCTTCAAACTCATTGATAGAAACTTCGTTTTCGCTCAAAACATAAGCAGCATAGTTTGGGTGACAATGATAGCAAGCAGTTAAGAAATAGTATGGAGAATAACCCCAAGGTTTTTCTTTGAATATTGGATAAATTATGTCGCTTATTAAAGAAATAACCTTTCCAACGTTATATTTATTTTGAACGTTTTGATTGTAATAGGTTGCGATGAGTTCAGTGTTAAGGTTTCCTGCACCTCTGCCCATACCATAAATAGAAGAATCAATAACGATTGTTCTTTCGGTATCATAGTTAAATAAAGATTCAGCATTTAAAACAGAAAGTTGCATATTATTGTGTGAGTGGAATCCAATAACACAATCTTTATCAAGTCTAGAATCTAAGATATCAAAATAATATTTTAGTTCTTGCTTAGACATATACCCAAAACTATCAACAATTGAAACGGCAAATGGTTTTAATTCAACGATTCTATCGATAAGCCTAGCATATTCAGTTTCTGTATAATCAATGGTTACCATTGGCTGGACGAATAACTTATAGCCAGCTTCAGAGATTCTTTTGCACATTTCCATAGCTTTGTCTATTTGATGTTTATAGAATACAACTCTAATACCATCAATATCGCCCTCTTTATAATTAGGAACATTTTCTGGTAAAAACTGGTCAACATCTGCCATCGCTAAATAAAGGGCGTTTTTTCTGTTTTCAGGAATAAATTTGCTTGCATCTTCAATAGTTTTAAAGATACTTTTTTCAGGGTCGCTTGCATCTTTGTTTAGATATCCAATTTCAATCATATCAAAATTAGCATCGGTTAACTCTTTTGTAATTTTTAACATATTATCTTTACCAAAGACCCAATTTGTGATGTATCCGCCATCACGAAGTGTACAATCTAAAAGTTTAATCATAATATTCTCCTTAATCTTTAATGTTTAAAAATGTTTCGGCTAAAACAAAATCTTCAGGGTTGTTAATATCTATAGATTCTCTAAAAGAAACTTCTTTAACAAAAGGCTTTTTACCAATTCTTCTGTGATGTTTTTCAAAAACTTCTTTTGTGAAAACATAAACACCTGAAGTTTCTCTATAAATTGGTTTTAAGTCTTGGCTCCTTGGAACGTTTGTCGCGTCAAAGTTAAGAGGTTCACCATCTTGCCACAAATAATCCTGAATTTTAACAGCACAAAAAGCAGAATCATACTCGCCAGAAGTAACCGCATTAATGCATTCAATAATAGTCTCTTTTTTTATGTAAGGTGCGGTTGCGTGTGCATATACATAAATATCTGCATCAATAGTGTTTGAAAAGCTTTCAAATATTTGTGAAAAGTTTGATGTAGGAAGATCTAGAAATTCAGGTCTTTTTAAAAAAGTAATGCCTTCGGGAAGATAAGGAACAACTTCATCATTACTACAATAAACATAAATATCTTTTAAAAGATTAGTATTTTTTAATTCATCTAATTGATAGGCAAGAAGAGGTTTGTTTCCTAATAATTTTGTATTTTTGCCAGGGAGTCTTTCATTTTTTAATTTAATTGGCATAATAGCTGCAATTTTCATAATTTTCTCCTAAAAATAAATTAAGTAGTACACCATTATTTTAACATTACGAAGAGGCTTTGTAAATAAAAAGAGTGAAACAAACAGCACAAAAACAACAAAACCCTGAAAATCTCAGGGTTTATAATGATTATTTATTATTTTCCAGGGTTGCTATTTTATTCTCTAGAGCAGTGTACTTTTGTTTTAAGTCATAAATTTCCTGCATTAAATTTTCTATGATATCAAATTTTTTACAGGCCACCACAACATTACATCTTTTTAATGTTTCAGTTAGTGTGTGATTTTTTAAATTGTTTACAAGTTGTACGTTTTCAGAGTAAACCAATATGAAGTCATTCACTATTTTGATTTCATTCAATGAACCATCTACTGAAAGCGTTGCAATGTTTGGATTATCGTCGCGTAAGTGATTTATTACTGCAGAGTTTGCAAAGCAAATAATTGTTTGTTTTTTATTTTTGCACCAATCATCGTAAGTAACAAAATTTTCACTAATTACAATTTCAGAATCTTCGGCATCTTCCAGATGGTTCTTAGAAAGATTATTAAATTTACTTTGAACTAACTGTGAAAAGTTTGTTTTGTGTGAGCCAACATAGGCAAATTTTGAAGAAGCACAGAAATTTTCGATAATTTTTAATACAATAAACGAAGTAATTGTGTTAAAACTCATATACTCAAGACCCAAGTGAAAATCGTTTACACTTGAACCTTTTGTTGAGGAAGAACTAATTGTTATTGTGTTTTTCATTTGAACGCATTTTTCAATAATTTCAAAAGGTATATTTTTGTTGTAAATTTTGTCATTTTTGAAAATCTGTGAAAAATTGGTGTTGTCGTTAGGGTGGGCTTTTATTGAACAAGACATATTATCTGGAATGAAACAGTCGGCAATTATACCCCAGAATATATCTTTTGGAAGAGAAGTGTTAATATCATAAAATTGCGTTAATATCATATAGTCAAAATATTCTTTTCCAACGTCAACATTAGAGTTATTGAAAAAGTTGTATAAATCCGTGACATCTTCTTTGTGCATTTGTTCAAGCAATTTGTTTGGTGAAAAATACTCGAGTTTTTTCTGAGGGAATTTTTCAAGGCCTTCATTTAAAGCTGTTCTAATTTTTTCAACATATTTTGAATCACCTAAAAGTAATCCATATTTTGTAGCTAAATTCCTTTTTACAACTTTATCGGTATTTTCTCTCCATTGAACAAGTCCAGCCTTTAGTGCAGAACCATTGCCATCTTCAAAAAGATTAAAGTTTTTCTTTTTTTCTGAAAGATAAATGCTGAATCTTAGAGATGAAAAAATATTAATTTCTTCTATACTATTTAGGTCTATATGATTTGATTCAAGCAATCCATCAAAATATTTAATAATGTCGCCCACAAGTTGATTTTCATCAGATGTTGTTGGAGGTGTTATTTTTGCTATATCGTAAACAACGACTTTTTGAAAATTGAAAGGAGGATTGCATAACATTTTATCCATATATGGGAAAAGATTGTGAAGCCAAGTGTTAACGAACAAATAGTTGCTAGTTTCAGGATTGTTTTTAGATAGAAGTAAAGAACAGAAAAGTTGTCTTACTGTTTTGCAATAGTAAATGGTTTCTGGTTTTAAATATTTTATCGGTTCTAAGTTATTCACCGGTTTAATCCTCATTTCTTGTTTATTTTTTTGTTTTGGAATAAAATTCAAAGGTTTGGCGTCCTTGTTAAACACCAAGCCATTGCTGGTTGCAAATTTAACAAAACGTTTAAAAAGCAACGGATATGTTTTGTTAAATTCAGAATAATCTGCAAGTTTAAAATAATATTCTATTGATTTTGTTGGATCAAAATTTGATATGTTTAATTTTGGTAAATGGAACAAATCAGTCATTTCATCAGTTCTTGTGTCAGATGTTAAAAACAATGCTTTTGAGTTGTTTTGCAATGCGATTACGTTTCCGTGAAATCTTCCACCAATTGAAAAATCAAAATTATTAGATTTTATTGAGTCTGACCAATCAGAGCAATCATAAAACATTTCTGACGATGCGTTTAGCCAGTTTTTTAAAACTTCAAATTTTGATGCATCTTTTAATTGGTTCTGGCAAAGTCTATGTTTTGTTTGTTCATAAAACTTAAAATTGTTTTTAGCACAGTATTCCAAAAATTGAGTTTCTGGCTCGGTTAGCAAGCCGTAAAATGTTCGGAAATTGCAGCAAATATTTTTTGGCTCTTCCATTTCACTTATTTGTAGGTTTGGGTTGTTCCAATAATATAGCGAAGGGCAACCAATAACTTCGATATTTGTTATTCCGTATCTTTTTAATATTTCTGCGGTGTAATAGCCTCTAACACCTAAGGTTGCTCTTTTTTCTAGTGTTTTTAAAAGGTTTAAAGTTCTTGGTGATAATTGAAAATTTGGATTGAATGTAGAACTTTGCAAACCAACGCTAATTGGAATAATTGGAATATCAACAGCTTCAACAACTTTTTCCAAATAAGGAAATTCAGCATTTTCTTTAATCCAAATCAAGTCGGTTGTGATTGCATTATCAAAAGTTTTTAATCTTTCTATTTCAGAATCTGAAAAACCAACTATTTCAGGTTTAAATAATCTGTCTAAAGTTTCCCAATACACAAGATTTCCAGTATTTCCAAAGTATGTATCGAGAATTTCTTCCTCAGATGCATTTTCTGAACAAGTATAACGAAGGAGAGCTGTTTTTATATTTTTGCTCATAGGCTCCTCTTTTTATTTCCTTTTCTTTATATTTTTCTTAAATTTTTCTTTGAATTTTTTTCTGTCAAAAAGTAGCCAGAAAATGGCACGTTTGAATTTTGACTTGTCTTCCAAAAAGTTAATGATTGCTTCGTCAGTTGAAGCATTAGCTATGTTTCCGCCACCATATCTGCAAGCGTTTTGATGGGTTATTTCGTAGATTAGGTTGTTCCAAATTTTGCAAATGCTTTCCTTTTTGTAGCCACTATAAACAAAGTCTTCAACATAGGTGCAAGCAAAAATGCTCCTATCAAACTCTGTTGAGCAAAGCATAAAGTAATCAAACATTGCAGAAACTTCGGTTGGTCTAATCACAAAATCGTCAAGGTAATCCTTGAATGTGTCAATAAAGCTCTCGCAGAAATCGATAGCACCTTTTTGATATTCCACAACAGGATATTTTTCCTCAATTTCAAAGACCTTAGTATCTAGAACTGGGGTGATGTTGTTATTTTTAAATTCATATTTGGTGCACGATGGGGCAGGCTCTGAAATTAAGAACTCTCTAACAATGGACGACATTGCTGGAGTGTAGTTAAGGAAAGAGTAAATCTTGAAAGGCACAACATTTTTGGTTTTATCGCCGTTTGAATGAATGAAGCACACATCAACAGGCACACCGACGAGGTCTGAAATTGTGTTTTGAAGTCGTCCGCTATAGCCAATATCAAAACAAAGTGTTTTGCTATCAAAAACATTCTTGAATGCGGTTGAAGCGATTTTGAAATGCTCTTTACATTTTTTGTCGTCATACAAATTTTCGATTATGAACTTTGCAAATCTATTAAATTGCTTTTTGTTGTCAAACTTAACGTCTGGCATAAATCCGTTTTTGATTAATGTGGCGTCGTCAACTTCTTTCAAGAACAGTTTAAACATATTTAAAATATCTTTTGGAGTGTGAAGTTCAATTCTTATATAGTCGCCAACAAAATAGAAATCTTTAGGAGATTTTATCATATAAGGAATGAGGGCTTTTCTTGTTGCATAGAAATACTCAGTTTCGATTTTTTTGCCGAGTGCTTTGCATAACTTTTCAAAAACAGGCTTTATCACATACCCATCTCTTGCAAGAAATACAACTTTTTTGTAACCATTGTTTCTAACAATATCAAGCATCCACTTTGCAATGCCAAAAATGTGCATACCCATTGTTGCATAGCCTGAATAGTAAGGGTCTCCGTTATACTTTGAAACAGGGTTAAAGAAATTATACGGATTGTCAAAGCTGTTTGATGCTATAGTTGCAATCATACATCTAAGAGGGAGTTGCTTGATGATTTGGGTGTTGTCAATCATTTCACTATATTTGCTTCTGTAAACCTCAGATGACCAACCTGTTGGAATATCTGAAATAATGTTTTCATAGGTTTCGATAGCCTTTGGAATCATTTCAGATTGCATACCATTGTTTCGTGCATTAACAACGTCGATATGCCAGTTGTCGCCAATATGCAGAATGTTTTCAGCTTTAACGCCAAGGTCAGAGATTGCGTACTTAAACAAATCGCCCTTGCCGTTTTTTAAAAGACCAATTTCGCTTGAAAGATAAAGTTTGTCGTAACCATCAATGCCGTTAGCTTTCAAAATTTCTTCAACCACTTCTTTTGAAAGGTACATATCAGAAATGATGACAATCTGTTTGCCAGCGTGTTTTGCGAGCTCAAAAAGCTCAACGCCTTGCTTTCTTGGTTTGCAGAATAATTTTTCGAGCCTAATTTCTTCTTCGGCGAACTTCATTGCGGTATCAAGCGGAATGTCATAAGTTTCTGCCATCACTCTGAAAATTTCTTCAAATTGAATGTCTTGACGCATTGTGTTTGACCTGCCAAGATTCTCATAGGCAAGATTTTGTGAATGGGTTCTCATTTCAACATAGTTGCTTTCAGAAATTTTAGGCACAATCTTTTTTGCGTACTTGCCAACAAAGTTGTGGATATCTTCAGGTTTGTATAGCGGACGCTTTATAAGGGTATCGAAAATATCAAAGCTGATGACCTTTGTTTTGTCATCAAGAATTAATTTTTTGACACGCTCTAACCTGTTGCTCCAGCTGGTTGAAAGGGAATAGAAGTAATTATCTTTTTGTTTTGGTGTTTCAAATTCAAGGTCGCCAAAAGATGTTTTTAACGCTTCAAGGGCGTTTTTGTCTTTTTCAAGCCCAGTGACTTTAACAGAACCGCACCAAAATCTATGAAATCTTGCTTTGAAAACATTGAAGCGGTCCTCGTGCTTTTCAAACAACTTTTTGTCGTGTGAAATTAGGCAGTTTTTTACGAAATCAAAAACCTTGCCAACGTCGTAAATGTTTTTTATGATTTTGTTTTTTGGTGCAGTGTTACTGGTTGATGATGCACTGTGTCTGAAATAGAAATAGGCGTCAGCATCGGCAAAAGCAACTTTTTTTGCGTGTGTGTAATAGATGCTAGAAAAGGCGATGTCCTCACACATAATAAGGTGAAAATCTATCTTTTTAAAGTATGGCAAACATTTGTCTATGAGCTCTTTTTTATAGAGTTTGTTCCAAACAGTGTGCCAAACAAAGCAAGAACCTGCACCTTCAAAAAATTTGGTTAAAACCTCGTCACCCTCAAGAGTTTTTTGAGATTTTGTGAGGCTTCTATAAATGGTTGAATAGGTGTAGTTGTTGTTTTCATCAACATTCACGGTGTTTCCAATGGTCATATCTGCGTCTTCTTCCACGGCTTTTTTATGGAGAAGCCTCAGCCAGTCAACAGAGATTGTGTCATCAGCGTCAACATTTGCAATGTATTTTCCTGTTGCAACTTTATAACCCTCAACACGTGCTCTAAAAAGCCCAAGATTCTTTTCGTTGTGAATAACTTTAACACGGCTGTCTTTTTCTGCATAAGTTTCGGCTATCTTTGCTGAATAGTCTGGGCTACCATCGTTCACGCAAATAATCTCGAGATTTTTGTAGCTTTGCGAGCAAACACTGTCTAAGCAGTTTGTGATAAACTTTTCCATATTGTACATTGGGATAATGACTGAAATTAAATCTTTTTCCATTTTGCCACCTTTAATTTGTTTTTATAAAAGAGTTTTAACCTTTCAAGTGGGGAGAAGTTATAAACTCTAAAACGCATATTTTTTTCTGATTTTGAATATTTTTTGGATTTTTTTATATTTTTAAAGCATTTTTTGCACTTTTTTCCGTATCGGTAAATCATTTTTAGTTCGGCGAGCGTAAATTTTTCATAACCCCAGAACTTTTCTCGGTAAAACGCAAACAACGTGAACATTGTCTTTTCAACACCCGCAGTTAAGTATTCTAAATTGTGAGATTTGAAGAACTCGATGCGGTCAAACAAGGCGTCGATATCGTCAAGATGCCTGATTGGGTTTGATGCTTGCATTATTGAGCCAGTGTGCACCACGTAGTGATATAACACATTTGAAATTGTGGAAACCTTTTCGGCTTCAAAAAACAACTTGTGGGCAAGCCATTGGTCTTCGTGTATTTTGCCCTCTGGGTATCGGAGACCCTCAAAAAGCTTTTTGCGGTATAGCTTGTTCCAAGCAACGGCATAGCGGTCCTGCCTTGGCTCGGCAAGAAGTTCTAGTGCTTCAGCTTTTGAATAGGTCTTGTTTTCTAGCGGTGGGGTAGTGGCGTAAGGTTCGCCTGTTTCGGTTTCCATAACAAAGGAACAGATAGCAATGTCTGAGCCGTTTTTAAAGAGGCTGTTTAACAAGGCTTCTAACATATTTGGCTCAAGGTAGTCGTCGCTGTCGACAAAAGCAATCAGCTCGCCAGTTGCAATGCCGAGCCCAGCATTTCTGGCAGAGGAAAGCCCACCATTTGCTTTGTGAAGGACAACAATGCGGTTATCTGTTTTTGCAAAGTTATCGCAAATCTTGCCAGAACAATCGGTTGAGCCATCGTCAATCAAAATTATTTCCAAGGCTTTGTGCGACTGGCAAATAACTGAATTCACGCACTTGCTCAAAAACTTTGAAGCGTTGAACACTGGAATAATCACTGAAATCTTTGGCTGATTTTTTGCCATAACTTGTCCTTTAAACTAAAAAAATTAATTGTTTCGCAAAAGCGGACTTTTGCGAGGTTTTTTATCGTAAAATTTCTTAAAATAATACATTATAATCATAATACAAATGACGATTTTTGTCAATGTAAACTAAACTTAACCACTGTTTTGTTTAAAATTGATAAATAAACGCAAAAAATACCTCACAAATTCTTTAATGTGAGGCTTTTTTCGATCCAAAAAATCAAAAATTTCAGCCAACAATTCTTCAAAGTCCGCTTTTGCGAAGAATTTGAGATTATTTTTAAGGAATTAATATGGCAAATAAATTATCACTAAAAATCTACAATAAAATAGCAAATAAATACTCAAGTGCAATAAAGGTTTACGCAAGATACAAAAGCGTTAATATGGATTTTCATAAAGACAATAAGCTTAAATCAAAATTTTATCTTTTAAAGCTTATTAGAGCTCAAAGAAAAGGAAAAAGTTTATATTTTGTAAAGCCTCCAAAGGGAACATATAACTTGTTTTCTAGCGAAAGAAGCTCTAAAAAAGCAGAAAAAACTGAGTGTAAAGCAATACCAGATTCAAGGCTTTTAAAAAGAAAATCTCCAAAAGAACTTGCCGAAGAACTCAAACAATTTGATGTTATTTCTTTTGACGTGTTTGATACTTTGATATTTAGACCATATTGTCAGCCTATTGATGTTTTTTACTTGCTTGAATCAAAATTTAAGTGTTTTAATTTTTATGAACTCAGACTTCAAGCTGAAAGAGTTGCTCGTGCAAAAACACTAAAACCAAACTATGAGATTGATATTTATGATATTTATGAAGAACTCTCGCACTATTGCTTTCTCAAAAAAGAAGATGCTGAAGTCGAAATTGAAACTGAAAAAGAGGTCTGTTATGCAAACCCATATATGCTTGAGGTTTTTAAGCTTTTAAAAAAAGCCAGAAAGAAGATAGTGGTTAATAGTGATATGTACTTGCCATCAAAAGTTATTCGTGAAATTTTGGAAAATAATGGATACGAAGGCATTGAAAATTATTATGTGTCTTGTGAGGTTGGGATAAACAAAGCAAGTGGAAAGCTTTTTGATGCTATGAAGAGGGATTATTCCACAAAAAAAATAGTGCATATTGGCGACAGCGTTGAGGCTGACATAAAAGGTGGAACAAAAGCAGGGCTTGCAGTATATCATTACCAGCAATGCAATGAGTTTGGAAATAAGTTTAGACCAAACAATATTATGAGCCCAGTAAGCTCAATGTATAAAGGTGTTGTTAATAATTATATGTACAACGGATCCAATAAAAACACCGCACGTGAGGATTTTGGTTTTATTTATGCAGGTCCAATTGTTATTGGGTTTAATGAATGGCTTAACGATTTTGCTAGAAACAATAATATGGATAAAATTTTGTTCCTTGCACGAGATATGGATATTTTTTATAAGGTGTATAACAAACATCAAAAAGAATTTGATAATGACTATGCAGTGACATCAAGATTTGCCCTTCAAGAGGTTATTATTGAAGATTATCCTGCTGAATTTTTCCATCACACTATAAAGGCTAGATGTGATAGAGGTTACACAATAAAACAAGCATTTAGTGAAATTAACCTAGAGGTTTTAAGTAGATTTTTGCATGATTATAAACTTAATGAAAACGACCTTATTGTTGCAAACAAAATAGGAAAACTTGAAAAACTTTTTACTGAACATAAAGAAGATATTGTTAAACAATTCAAATCTCACGAAGAGGCTGCAAAACAATATTTTAAAGAAAAGATAGGAAAAGCAAGAAGGCTTTGTATTGTTGACCTTGGTTGGCGTGGTTCAATTCTTGGTTATTTAAGATATTTGTTGGTTGAAAAATGGAAACTTTGTGAAGAAGTTAAAGGTGTTTTGCTTGGCAATACAATCAACACCACATCAATCAATCTTGTGTCTCAAGGCACAGTTACATCTTACGCTTACAACCATATTCACAATCGTGACTTTTTGAGAAACAGCAACTGGGAGGCTGAATATATAAATCTTTTGATACTCGAGTCAATTTTTACATCAGAAGAAAAATCACTTATTGAATATAGGCTTAATGAAAAAACAGGCAAAACAGAATTTGTAACTTACAATGAAAATCCAAATGTTGAAATTATCAAAGAGTTTCAAACTGGTATTATGAGGTTTGCTGATGAATTTGAGAAGTTTAGAAAACCTTATCGCAAATTCTATCCAATGAGTGCTGTTGATGCTTTTCAAGCCTGCTACGATATTGCTGCACAGTATGACTATGTTGCAAGAGTTATTGGCGATGTGGTTGACACGCCTTTCGCTATTGCAGGCTTAAACATAAAAAACATGGACTACGTTCCCCTTGGCGAACTTATGATTCAAAGAGGACTCATTAAAGAGTGGCCAATTAAATAAGGAGATAAAATGGAAAAATATGTAGTTTTTGAAGCTCAACACATGTCTTCATTATACCAATACATCACACTTCGTTATACGAGATATAGAAATAAAAACGTTATTCTTTTTATAAACAAAGCTGGTTATGATAAAACCACATATGCTCAAAATCTTGTAAAATATGGTGTTTTTAAGCAAATTGTAGCATATTCAGAACCAACGTTTAAAAACTCAACCAGCACCGATGATTTTGTAAAGTTTTTCGATGATATATTTGCAAATAATCAAATTGAACTTAAAGATGCTGAGGAAATAATTACAGCTGCTGACGTTCAGAATATATTTGCTATTTATTGCATTTTAAACAATAGAACACTTACCTATATGGAAATGCACGATAATCAATTTAAGGATTATAACAGATATAGTGTAAATAGAATCTTAGGTGTTAGTTCAAAGTTTGTTGAAGACATTTCCATAAAATATGGTGTTTTAACTGGTGATAAAGCGAATGCTAAAAAAAGATATCTCTATGCTGGTTCAAAGGTTGAAAATTCAAGAAAAGATGAAGTTGTTAATTTTTTAGACGACTTTTTCTCTCTAGATAGAAAAGATGTCGAAGTAATTTTAAGGTGTTTTGAAATTGATAATATAGACGGAAAAGATATTAAAAATGTACTACTTTTTAATAGTGTGGGTTGGACATATCCACAAACAAAACTTGGATATCCTACATACTACTTGCCATTTTTGTTAATTGCAGATTACTATTTTTCAGATACGGCTTGTGTTTATGTGAAAGACCACCCTCAAAATAATAATGATGTTTATAGCAAAATAATTGTTCCGTATTGCAAGACAATCAAGGCAGATGTTCCAATAGAATTTTTGGGGTTAATTAATAATTTAAAAGTCGATAAATTGATATCTATAGACTCTACTGGTGGAGCGAAAATTTCAAGATTTGTAAAGAACGAAGTAAAACTTGGAAGATGTTATCTTTCTCGTGGATATTTTTGTAATCATAAACTTTATGCTTCATTAAAAGTTTTTTCATTTATAAATGAAAATTTAAAACCATTTTCATTTGGCGTCGATTTTGATTACTTAAATAGTTTTAATAAAAATGCTGGTGTTATAAAAAATCTTCAAGAATTTACTTTGATGAACATAAAGCAACTTCAAAAAAACTCATTTAATATCGTGGGACATTACGCTAACAATAATTATAGAGATATTGAAAATTTGATGTTGAAAGCGAATGAATCATCAGTTATTGTGTTCTTTAATTTTGATGCAAAGAAATTAATATCTCACAACAATTTATCAATTATTGATAATTTAATACCATTACATTTCAATGTAGATAAAACAAGAGCCTCTTCAATTGCTTCACCAATAAAAGCAAGTCTTGTTGTATTTACAAAAAGCCAAGAAATAAAGAATAAATTATTAGAGTTTAATTATAGTAAAGAACTTACAAATATGGGTGCAGTAGCATATATCAATAAACCAACAAACGAAGAATTAGAGAAAGATCTAATGCAGATGAAGTTAGATGTTTTATATGCCAAAATAGAAGAACAACAAAAGCAAATAGAATCTTTAAAAAACAAAGGTTAATTATGAATATTCAAAATAAACAAATTGTCAACCTTAGTATTTTAGGCTGTTGTGTTAGCAGAGATACTTTTGAGATAATCGACAAAGAAACGACTAAGTATGATTATAAAATCAATAATTTTTATCATGTTTCTCCAATCTCTCTAAACTCAAAAAAAATAGAGTCTCTCCAAAATTTAGATTATGTTAATTTGAATTTATGGGGAGGAAATTGGTGGAGAAGGATATTAAAACATGATTTAGAAAAAAACCTTTTTAATGATATTAATTTTTCAGTGTCTGATTATATAATTATAGATTTTTATTTTTTACAAGATAAACTGTATTTTACAGAAAACAATCAAGATTATTTCAATGCATCTCAAGCGGCAATTAATAATAAATCATTTTTGGAAAGACTTGGTAATATAAAACTTAACACAATTCAAAATTATGATGTCCCAGAGGAATTTATAAAAGAGTCAATTGACAAATTCGTTGACAACTTAAAAAAGGTTTATAAAAATGAACAAATCATTTTATGTAACTGGAAAAAAGCCTCTGAATATATTTCACACGCAACAAACAGTATAGAAAAATTTAATAATTGTGATGTGGTTGATTTACATAATGAATATTTTGAAAAATATTTTCAGTATACAAAATCAAAACTTCCAGGTTGTCATACAATTGAAATGTTAGATAGTTGTATAGGTGATGATACTCACAAGTGGGGTATACTAAATGTACATTATTGTAGTGAAGTGTATGATTACATTATTAAATCATTGGATATTATTGTTTCCAAATTGCCACTTAATCAAGAAATATCCCTTCAGTTAATTTTGAAGGATATCTATGAAACCAAGGTTCAAAGCATAAAAAATAGAGTTCTTTTGGAAAGCATAGAAAACCACTTACTTAACAACGAAATATCAATACCAGATGAAATACTTTCAGTTAAAAAATTCAATACAACAGATATTCTTTATAACCTAAAACAATTTCTCTTTAAAGGGAATACTATTTTATATAACTCACCTTATTCATATAAATTGTACACCATGTTTCTAATAGATAAGTTAATTGGGGAAAGTTTAACGTATCACTTTTTTAGAATAGATAAAGATTTCGTCTCTAAGTTTAAAAGTGAGATATTTGCACCTTTTAAAGAAGATAAATTGATGGGTATGGACCCTAATATTTTAAAAGGAAATATTTTTGCGTTTATAGGTGAATGTTCAGAAGTAGATAATTTTTCATTAAATAATGCGATGAAAAATGCAGATAATGCAGTAAAAGCGATGTTTTTAGATTTTGATTACTCAAAAACTATTTTATTTGAAAATATTGAATTATTAAAAGAATTTACACCTATAGTTATAGAAAAGACCGTACGGAATAAAAATGGTGTTGAACGCGAATTTGGAAAAGATGAATTATTTGTTTTTTGTAAAAATCCAGAAATAAAACAACTACTTCAAAACTATAGTAATGATTTGGTTTGTGAAAATGGTGTAAATCTTAAAATTTATTCAGACTTGGAAATATTAGATAAAGTAAAAATTGAGATTTTAAAACACACAATAAACAAACAAGAAGAATGTATAAAAAAATTAAACAACCAATAAAACACCAACACAAAGTTGGTGTTTTTTAATAGATTTCTGCGTCAACAAAGGTGTTTGTGTTAATGTGGAAAATGGCGTCGGATAGGGTGTGTCCATTTAATATGGAAGCCCTAATTCTTAGTTCGTTACTTAAAAATTCGACAACGCTCCAAGATGGGGTGTATGAAGAAATGACATTTTGCACAGTTCTTAACTCGAACGTTTCAAAATTAATTGTTGGTTTAACTCTTAACGTTTGCAAAAGTGGTAATTTGAAATCTATTATCAAATTGTTGTAAATCACAGAACGTGAACGATAGTTTAGTTGCAACATAAATCCGTACCTCTGGCACATAGCGAGTTCTTCGGCGTAAGGGCGTGGGCTGAATGGGGTTGGGGTGGTGCCGACTTCTAGTTTTGCATAAGTGATTAGGGTGGCGGTGGTGGTTGAAAGTGTCACTGCTCCGTTTGAGTAGCTAATTGTGCCAGCGTTTGAGCTTGCCACAACTTGCATTGCTGGTGTGTGCTCAAGTGTTTGAGTGATTGTGCCGTTTAGTATAATTCCGCCTGTTACAACCTCAACTGAACCGCTCAAGAGTTTCCATCTGTCAACTGTGTATTTGCCTGCTTCGGTGTAGGTGGTGCTTCCACGTTGGTTTACTTTGAAGTCGCCGTTTATTAAAAGGTTTGGGTTGCTGACGTTTTTTGCAAAGTTTGCGGTTTCGGCGTTTTTGCTTGAGGCGATGGTTAGGCTTCCAGTCATCAAGGATTCGATTTTTGCCAGCACCTCATTAACATAGGCGGTGAGCGGTTTAAACTCTGGCAGGTTTTCAGCAAGAGTGGTTGGGGTTAGGTCGATTTCGAGCGGTGAGGTCACAAGTCTTGTGGCTTCACTTTCAGCTGACATCAAAACTAGGTTCATCGTTTGTGCGTTTGGCAGAGCTGGAAGCGACAATGTTGAACCCTCAAACTCGATTGCTGTTTTTTTGCTTTCCAAAACAAGCACGGCGATTTTTTTTGTGACGTTTTGCCAATCTTTGCCAAATTCAAACTCAAGCTGATAATTTGTGTTTCCGCAAATGATAGCGTCATAGTCTTCTTTAATTTTTAGTTGGTTGTTGGTTTCGTTAATTTTTATTGTTATCATAGTTTCTCCTTTATTTTAATTTTAGCACCTATAACAAAATTTTGGCTGAAACCCCTGACGCACATTGCAAAATTTGTTAGGTTAAAGCTGACAAGAAATAATAATTCTATGAACTGAAAATCAAATCAGAGACTCGGAAAAATCCTTTAATTTGTTTTAAGGTGCGAGCAATATTGACAGGGCGAATTTATGTGTGCTAAAATAAATGTGCAAAAATCACTAAAAAACCAAGGAAAAATCGTGTTAAATAAAAAACCAAAGCTATCTGTTGTTATGTGTGTCTACAACACCGACGAAAAGTTTTTGAAGGAGTCCCTTGACTCTATTTTGCTCGGCGTTTTTAAAGACATTGAGCTTGTGTTTGTTGACGACGGCTCAACTAAGGATTACAGCGAGCTTTTGAAAAACTACCGCAACATTAGGTACTTCAAAACCGAGAACCAAGGCACGCTCAAGGCTCGCACATTTGGTGCAAGGCAAGCCTCTGCAGACTACATTTGTTACGCCGACAGCGACGACACGGTTTCGGAATTTTACTATACTGCACTGGTTGAAAAAGCAGAACAAACAGACGCCGACATTGTGGTTAACGACTGGGCTTTCCACACCGAAAGCACAAAATACATTTGCAAGCGTGACACAACCATCAGCAAAAACATTGATTACTCTGACGAGGTTATTCTTGAAAATTTTATGGAACAGCGTGGGCTCCAGCATTCGTTTTATGTGCTTTGGAACAAGCTTTTCAAAAAAGGAGTTCTGCTCTCGGCACTTGAAGATGTTGAAAAGTTAAACCTTGACAAAATGCTCTTTGCGGAAGATTTGCTAATATCTTTTTTTGCCTGCACGCACGCCAAGAGAATGGTTAACACACACCTTGGGTTCTATTTTTATCGCATACATAACAGCCAGCAGATTGCGGTTGTTAGTAAGGAAAAATTACAGCATCACATAACCTGCCAAGCCAGAGTTTTTGACATTATGGAAGCAAAGCTCAAAGAGCTCGGCATGTTTGAAAACGTGGAAAATTATTTTGTTAACTGGAAAAAACTTTTAGCTTCTGGAAATATGGCGAATGCAAAAAGACAGAAGTACAGAGAACTTGTTCCGCTTATTCGTGAAAAGTATGGGCTTGAAAAGGTCAGCACCCACTTTGCAGGGGCAAGCAAGTATTACGACAATCAAAGGGTTTTACCTCGCAATATTGCTGAGGTTGACTCGTGGATTAAAAAGGTTTACTATAGTAATAAGCATTTGAAAATTTATGCAAAACAAAGCAGTTACGCCTTTGGTCAGCTTTATACCATTAGGGAACTTTTGGGCAGAAAACTTGCTTTTGTTTCTCGAAAAAAATATTCCGATATTGTTATGCCTAAAGAAAAGGTGTCGTTCAAACAGAAAATTCTGCACAACACACTTGTTTACAAATTGGGAATGGTGTTATTCCCAAAGGGTAGCAAAATCCGCAAAATTTTAAAATCTAAGTTATAAGGAAAAAATATGGTTTCAGCAAAAAATTTGTTTAAGGATAGGTATGTGCTCACTGAGCTTGTTAGAAAACGTGTTAAAACGCAGTACAGAAATTCGTTTCTTGGAATGATTTGGACTGTTTTAAATCCGCTTCTTAATATGCTTGTGATGTGGATTGTTTTTGCTCAGTTCTTTGGAAGGAATGACCCGCTTTACCCTGTTTATTTGCTCACAGGAAACATTATGTTTTCGTGCCTGAGGAGTGCCACAGATGGTGCACTGCAATCAGTTGTTAACAACAGAGGACTTCTTACAAGGGTAAAGATTGAGCCTTATTTGTTTCCGCTCTCGTCAACACTTTCGTCACTTGTTTCAATGGCGTTTTCAATGATTGCACTTTTGCTAATTATGCTATTTTTGCAGATTTTTGGCGGTCATTCGATATTCCATTTTAGAATTTTAACAGTCTTTTTAATGATTCCTGCTTTTGTTCTTTTTGAGTACGGCATTGGTTTGTTTTTGTCAGCAATCTATGTTTTCTGCAGGGATATTAAGTATTTATATTCAGTGTTTTTGACGCTCTGGACATATATTACCCCAATTTTTTACAAGGTGGAAACTTTAAAGGTTGGCTCGTTTGCACATTCGCTTGTAAAAGTTAATCCGATGTATTATTTTGTGAGATTTTTTAGAGATGCAATGTATATGGGCTGGAGCGAGTATCCTGTTCAGGACCTACTTGTTTTGTACGGATTGGGACTTGCGAGTGTTTTGATTGGTGCGGTTGTGTTTAAACTGCTTAAAAAACATTTTATGAAAAATATTTAGGTGTTTTGTTATGAAGAAAAAAGAAGAAAAATTGGCAAAGAATATTTTGGCTAAAGCTGAAGACCTCGGAATGGAATTCAGAGTTTCTGGCGTTAGGTACGACACGCTAAAAGAAAGGGTGGTTGCACTTTTTAAAAGGCAAAAGGCAAAGTCTAACAAAATCAAGGTGCTTGAGGGTGTTAACTTTGAGATAAAAAAAGGTGAGTCGCTCGGCGTTATTGGTCATAATGGGGCAGGTAAGTCAACATTGCTTAAAATAGTTGCGGGTATTTATGCTCCAACTGAGGGCAAAGTGCAAACCAATGGAAAGGTAATGCTGCTCAATCTTGGTGCAGGCTTTGATATGGAAGCCGACGCTGAGGAAAATATCTATCTTAATGGTGCAATCTTGGGGTTTACCAGAAAGCAAATGAAGGAAAAGTTTGAATCAATAATCGAGTTTTCTGAACTTGGCGAGTTTATGAAAATGCCTCTTAAGAACTATTCGTCAGGTATGATTTCAAGACTTGGTTTTGCAATTGCAATAAACATTGAGCCCGAACTTTTGCTAGTTGACGAGGTTCTTTCAGTTGGCGATGAAAATTTTAGAAAAAAATGTACCGCAAAAATCGATGAGTTTAAGGAAAGGGGTGTTTCATTTATGTTTGTTTCGCATTCAATCCCTCAGGTAAGGAAGATTTGTGAAAAGACACTCTGGATAGAAAATTCAAAAGTTATGGCGTATGGCGACACAAAAGAGGTTTGCGATAAGTATGTTGCTTATTGTGCAAAACTTCAAAACGCTCAGCAAAAGGTGGCTAATCAAACTGCAAAAACAGAAGAAAAACTTGATGTAAAAAAAGAAGATGCAAAGGTCGGAGCAGAGTCTAAGGCTCAAGAAAAAAAAGAAACTGACCCTGTTTCAAAATAACAAACTGGTGCAAAACTAAAGACTGAATAGTAAAAATTAAATACAGAGCTTATTTTTTGAAAACTTTGCAAAATGAAAAATATAGACAAATTTAAAAAATAATGTTGACAAAAATTTAAATTTATATTATATTATTAGCGTTACAGCGAAATAGGTTGTTAACGCATTATGGCGGCATAGCTCAGTTGGCTAGAGCAATCGGTTCATACCCGGCAGGTCATA
>CAZFPH010000002.1:4942-33033 GCA_964520955.1 uncultured Lachnospiraceae bacterium | reverse complement strand
CATAAGTTTCTTTAGTTTTGCAAAACTAAAATAAGATGGATGTATCATTTGAAGAGCATCGCCCACTGCAAAAATCTTGACCGAGATCGAGCGTAGCAGTGTTAAGTTAATTTCAGTAAAATCCTGCACCTCATCAATGATAGATAAGGTGTATTTTTTAATTTTTTGTATATTTTTTAGTAATTTTTGCGATATTTTATTGTTATCTGTCAAATTTTGCGTTTTTTGAAATTCGGCATAACTTTTTGCGATTGCATAAATAGTCTCACACTCTAGACTTGAAAAACTATTCTCGCGGCGTTTTTTGTACTCCTCTAGCGGTAGCATTTCACCATCGGTTTCACAGCCAAAAATCATACCATAAATTTCTTTATAGATAACTGAGCCTGAAATGTTCTTAATTTTTTGAAGCCTACTCTTTAACTGGTGGTCGTTCATATTTTTTAAGAATTTATTCAAAAACACGGACTCGCTAGACATCGAAATTTCTTCGTCAAAGTACGCCTTATGCAAATCTTCTAACAAATAATAATCCACGTGAGTTTCCAAAAACTCAACAATCGTTTCTAACTTTTTTAACAGGTTTGTTTCGTTATCTGAAACAAGGTATATGCCAAGCCTATTTTCAATCGCCTTTTTGTGATCTTTATCCAAAAAGACAATCCTATTATTTCTATAATCATCAATAAGATTTTTTATGTTGTTTTTAAAGAACTCTACTTTGTTCTTTGTGTCGATAAGCAAACCTCTTGAAAAGGTTGTGTACAAAATTCTTCCAGTGTAGTTTCTGCAAGCAACCCAAATAATTTTGCTAAGGCACACATTAGTTTTTCCACTGCCAGCAACGCCTTGAACAAGAACATTTTCATTTTCAATTTCAACAAGTTTTGTTTGTTTCTCTGAGAGCATTGGAAAGTTTACATACTCTGCATTTGAAAGTATGTATAACTTTTGAAAATCACTTTCCTCCATTGTTATAAAAATTGGTTTTACACTAACAGTGAAAATCTTGTGATTTTTTAAATACGTAACAACTCTTTGGTCATTAGATTTCAAGTTCTTAAAATCATTATTATCCAAAGCAAATATAATATCTTTGTCATTAACTTTTACGCCACAAACTTGAAAGCCAAGCCTCACGATAAAGCTAAAACTTTTATCAAAGGTTTCAACTTTAAACGCATTAACCTTTTCATCTAAGCAGAATTTGTCAAGCAATGCTGGAATTAGTGAAATCATACTTTCAGAGATTTTTAAAACAAATTTATCAATGCCTGAAAGTTTTTTTGTTTGATAAAAAAACTTCTCAGTTTTGAAAATTTTAGTTTCACTGGATAGTAGTTGCTTATTTGTATTGACTTCAATGTTAAAACTATCTAACTCTGCCATACCAATCCCTATAAATCATTTAATACCATTATAAAACTTTGGGTTATATCATCTAATTTGTAAGACTTTTTATTTTCCCTAACAAACAATAATTTTTTATCATAATCAAAAATAAACTCAGGAGTATCAGAAAAAACTGCACTTTTAATCTTATTACGCTGATTTTTTATGTATTTTTCGTTATTTTCTTCATTTATTTTGCGAATTTTATTTTTTAAATTTTCTAAGGCTCTTGTCTTATTTTTGAGCTGTGAACGTTCGTCTTGACACTCAACAGAGATGCCTGTTGGTTTGTGAATAAGCCTTACCGCACTTTCTGTTTTGTTTATATGCTGTCCACCAGCACCAGAAGACCTGCTCGTTTGCACCTCGATATCGTCTTCCAAAACTTCATTTGAATAGAACATTTCGTCTAAAATAACAACAATGGCTTCAGCGGTTTCACCCTGAATAATAAACCTATGATTGCCTGACAAAATCTTCAGGTCATCATAAACACATTCGCCAGTCGCCTCCAAGAAAAAGCCAAGCTCTCCATTTTGTTTTAGATAAGCAAACTCTGCGTTTTTGCTATTTAAATAATTTTCCAAAAATTCTTTTAAAATATTTGTAATGCCCAAACCATTAGCTTTCGCTGAAACCTCTACCTTAATTTTTTGCATTACAGATTTTTTGTTTGATTTTAAAAGCGTTTTTAATTTTGTTAATGTCAACTCTATTTCTTCATCTAATTTTTTGTTTTGGAGTTCTATATTTTCTTTTACTTTTGTGTCTGACTCCAATTTGTAAAGCTCTAGGTTTGTCTCTTTGTCCTGAACAAGCATTTTATATTTTTTGTATAAAACCGCCACGTTTTCAATGGCTTTTTTCTTTTTTAAATAGTCCACAAAAAGCTTGTTGTCAGACATTATCTCAACTGATTCAAGCATTGAAATATATTCATCGTATTGCCTTTCAATATCATCTAGCCCGCTCGCTAATTTTAAGTTAACATTATCCATAATATAATAATACCAAATTTTGACAGCTTTTACAATAAATTTAATATTCAATACCTACAATTTTACAAATCGAAGCAAATTGTATTTTTAATTTTAAGTAATCTTGTGCTATTATAATATATATAAAGGAGAGATTATGAATTTTACATTACTTGGTTGCGGTAGATGGGGCTCATTTATCGCTTGGTATTTAAACAAAAACAATAATAACGTTACAGTTTGGGGACGTTCAGGTGACCCAATCGTAGAAAATCTGCTTGCCACCAGAAAAAACGAATACGTCGAATTCCCTGAGTCAATAGAACTGACAACAGACCTTAAGTACGCTATGGAAAAAAGCGAGTATATCATTATTTCGATCGGAGCTCAAGCTGTTCGTGACCTTATGTCGAACGTTCAGAAAGTTGAGGGTTACAAAGATAAAAAGTTCATTCTTTGTATGAAAGGTATTGAAGACAAAACTGGCAAAAGACTTTCAAGCATACTAATTGAATTTGGCGTTGATAAAAACAATATCGCTGTTTGGGTTGGACCTGGTCACATTCAGTCTTTTGTTGAGGGTATTCCAAGCGTTATGATTATCGACTCATACAACGATAATCTTTCTGAATACTTGGTTAAGAACCTAAAAAGTGACCTTATTAGATTCTATCAAGGTCAAGATATTATCGGTTCAGAAATTGGTGCAGCAGCAAAAAATGTTATGGGCATTGCGGCAGGACTTTTAGATGGTATGGGTTACTCAACCGTTAAAGGTGGACTTATGGCACGTGGTGCAAGAGAGGTTTCAAGGCTGATTAAAGCAATGGGCGGAAACGAACTTTCAGCTTATGGTCTTTGCCACCTTGGTGACTACGAAGCAACACTATTTTCAAAGTATTCACACAATCGTATGTGGGGCGAGTCATTTGCACAAGGCAAACCTTTTGAAAAACTTGCTGAAGGCGTTGCAACATCATCAGCTATGCTTAAAATGGCTGAAGAAGTCGGTATTGAACTCCCTATCACAAAAATCGTCAATGACGTAATTAATTATCGCATCACTCTTGATGAAGCGTTAAAGCAACTCTTTACGCGTGACAACATTAAAGAATTTTAAAAAGCCACCATTTGGTGGTTTTTATTTAACAAAAAAACACGGGACAATCCGTGTTTATTTTACTCTATAATTAATTAGGTTTTCTTTATCTTCTTTTGAAATCCTAAAGCTGTCTCTGCACTTAGAAATCGCTTTGTTTTGCGTGAATTTATCAAGCACTTTGGCTTCAAGAAATTTGTATGTTTTATCCTTAAACTTAACAAATGCATAGCTGATGAGCCATGCTATTGCCATTTTTACATAATACGCATCATTATCTACCTTTTTGCACATATCTAAAATTTTAACAATATATTTTTCCTCAAGGTAGTAGCACATAATTGTCACAATTCCAAATCTAGAAACAAACTCTTTTTCGCTAAAGCAAAGGTCGTAAAACCAGTCGAAGAATTTGTCCTTGTGCTTGCTTTTGCCGAGTGCTTTCATTGTGCTGATTGTGGAGTCGCAAGTTCCCCAGCTATCAACGTGGCAAATCCAGTTTTTTAAGTACTCAATTTGTTTGTTTAAATCTTTGATTTGTGCAATAACAATGCCTTGGATTAAAGTTTCCTCGTAAGAATCATTCTTTGCAACGCTTAAAAATCCATCGTAATCGCCTTTCAAGATTTGTTTTGCAATCAATCTAACGTCACTCATTTTGAGCGAAAAAACATACTGTTTTGTGTTTAATATTGCAATATGCCTTGCATAATCTTTTTCATTTTCCTGACGTGATTTTGATTTCAAGTCTGCCAAAAACTCTTGGTAAGTTATCTCTTTTTTCCAGTCCGCCTGTGAGTAGTCCATTAAACCACCTCAAACACACCAGCAAGTGAGTTCAGTTTATTTTTAACAGTATTGTACTGGTCACGATTTTTAACCATAATACCAATTGAAAGGTTGATTTCATCATCTTTTGACATATTGCTATTAAGCGAAACAAGTTTAATGCTCATTTCTCCAATAGCGTTTGAAATATCCGTGTAAATTGATGGTTTATTCTTTGCACAAACATTAATGTTTGCAAGGAATGTTGAACTATCGTTATCTGGAATATTCCAATCAGCTTTTATAAACCTTGCCTCGTCAAGCTTATCAAGGTTTTCACAATCGCATTTGTGAATGATAATTCCTCTACCAGTTGACACATAACCAATAATGTCATCGCCAGGAATTGGACTACAACACTTTGCGAGGTTTTTGAGCAGGTCGTTGTGACCATCAATCAATATTCCCTGGCTATCCTTTCCATCGCTTGACGCAGAACCCATAATTGTTCTTTGCGTTTTTTCAATCTGTTTCTGTTTTTTTATAAACCCCGAAAGAACAGACACCGAGCTAAGTCCACCATAGCCCACAACTGCAAACACATCTTCAACAGAAGCGAGTTGTGTTCTTGCCAGCGTTTCTGCAAGTGTTTCCTTGTCGTCTAAAAGTTTTGAAAGGCTGTAACCTCTACGTTTTGCGTACTCTTCCAAGATTGATTTGCCAATCTTGATATTTTCATCACGTTGTTCACGTTTAAAGTAACTTCTAATCTTTGCAATTGCACTATGGCTTTTGCAAATTTTCAGCCAGTTTCTTGATGGTATTTTTGATGCCGATGTTAAAATTTCAACAGTGTCACCAGTCTCAAGTCTTGTGGTTATTGGAACCATTTTTCCATTAACCTTTGCACCTGAGCAGTGGTTGCCAACGTTTGTGTGAACAGCATAAGCAAAGTCTAAAGTAATAGCCCCATCAGGAAGTTCAATAACATTTAAGTTTGGAGTGAAAACAAAAATCTTGTCCGCATAAAAACCAGTTTTTACCACCTGCAAAAACTCTTCAACCTCGTCATCAGCCAAAGTCTTGCCTGTTTTTGCCATCTCCTGTTTCATTTTGTATAGTGCACTATTGCCACTGGTTTTTGTCGCTTTTGAGCCTTGCTCTTTATAAATCCAATGGGCAGCCATACCATACTCGCAGAAAATGTGCATTTCTTCCGTTCTGATTTGGATTTCAAATGGAATTGTTCCGTTTTCAGTTGGGAACAAAACGGTTGTGTGGAGCGACATATACAAATTTGGTTTTGGATTTGCAATATAGTCCTTAATTCTTCCATCAACTGGTTTCCACTTATTGTGAACAGCACCAAGCATTGTATAGCAATCTTTTATATCCTTAACGATAATACGGTGAGCCACAATGTCATATATGCTGTTTCTGTTTTTTGTCAGTGTTTTTTTGTATACACCAAAAGTACTTTTGAGCCTACTTTGAAGCTTGAGTTCAACGCCGTTTTCTTTTGCAAGCTCGCTTATTTCTTCCCTAATTTCCAAAATAATGGCTTGACTACGCTTGTAATACTCGTTCAAAAAGTTTGTGATATCCTCAAACTCTGCAGGCAGAATGTATTTAAAACACAAATCTTCTAGGGTGTGTTTCAGGCTATTCATACCCAGTCTTTCAGCCATAGTTACATAAATATCAAGCGTTTCTTTTGCAATCTTAAGCCTATCAGGAATACTTTTATACTCAAGTGTTTGCATATTATGAAGCCTATCTGCAAGTTTAACAAACGCAACTCTTGCATCTTTGCCCATTGTTAAAAACATTTTTCTAAGGTTTTCATTTTCTTCTAGGTGCTGACGCCTTGAATGCTTGATTGGCTCAATTTTTGATGCACCGTCACAAATAGAACCAACATCTTCGCCAAAGTTTGCAAAAATCTCTTCCTTTGTGCAATTTGTATCCTCAATGCAATCGTGCAAAAGACCACTTATAACTGACTCGACGTCAGCTCTCATATCCACAAGAATTTTTGCAACGTTATATGGGTGCGTGATGTAATCGTCGCCAGAATCACGCTTTTGACCTCTATGTTTTTCTTCCGCAAAATGGAAAGCTTTGATAATTCTCTGCTTATTTTCTTCACCATAAATAGAGCCAATTTTTTCAAGAAAATCTTTTTCCATTTCCATTAGCGTATCCTCCTAGTTTGATAATTCTTTATCTAGTTTTGCAACCTGCTTGTTAATAGCCTTCACAACCTTTTCCTGACTTTCGGTAAGTTTTCTATTTTTTGTGACATTTTCAATAATAATCTTTGTTTCGTTAACAACCCTTACCTGTTTTTCTTTTTTGCAACCAGACAATGTATTCAAGTTGTCAAGCCTGTCGCAAAGTTTGATAAGCAAAGCGTACTTTGTCATATTAATCATCTTTTTTGACAGATACTCCGCCTTTCCACCGTCAAGCCAAAGTGGTGCAAATTTTGCTGTGGAAAGTTCCATAACAATACTTGCAACCTCTTCACTGAACCTTTCGCAAAGCTCACGATACGAAACATAAGTGTCCTCAATTGAGTCGTGAAGAAGTGCCGCCATATAAAGCATACTTGCATTTTTTGACACTTTGTATTTAAGTGTGAACTCTGCAACCCTGATTGGGTGCTCAATGTATGGCGTGCCGTCATCACGTTTTTGGTTTTTGTGTTTTCTTTTTGCGAATTTCAAAACCTTAAAAACAATTTTATAATCATTGGGAAAATTCTTTTTTATATTTTTCTTAACTTCTTTTAGGTTCATAGTTTTTCCTTTGCATTTGAAAGCATTAATTTAATTCTGTTTTCTTGATTAATTTTTGAAGCACTTGCATCATAGTCGATGGCAATAATGTTTGCATCAGGATTTTTCTCTCTGAGTTCTTTCATCATACCCTTGCCAACAATGTGGTTTGGAAGGCAACCAAATGGCTGTGTGCAAATGATATTATTAACGCCCGTGTGAATAAGCTCAACCATTTCAGCGGTAAGAAGCCAACCTTCACCCATCTTAACACCCTCACCAATATACTCGCCACGCATTTCGATTGTTTTATCGAAAGTTCCAAGCGGTCTGAGAGTGCCTGTTTTTGCAACGGCTTCCATAATATCCTTTTCTTTGTTTAAAATAAATTTATAGATTAGTTTAGAAACAAAAGCAACAAGTTTTTTGCTTCCATATAGTTTTGTGTCAATTACGTTATTATATATGCAATACAAGCAGAAATCTGTTAGCCCTGGAACAACAACCTCAGCACCCTCTTGAACAAGAAACTTTTCAAGGTCATTATTTCCAAGTGGCGAATACTTAACAAAAATTTCACCTACAATACCAACTTTTGGCTTTTTGATAGACTTGTCAAGCTTAATCTCAGCAAAGCTGTTTGCAATGAGCTCAAAGTTTTCTTTCATATGCTTGTATTTAAGTTTTTTCTTGTCTTCAAACTCTGTACAGAGTTTATCCACCCAAAAATCAACAAGCCTATTAGTTTCGCCTTTATTAACCTCATAGGGCTCGCACTGATTTCTGAGAAGCATTAACAAATCGCCATACAAAACGCCTTTTAGCAAATCATAGAACTGGCTAATTTTGAATGAGAAGCCCGGTTGAGTTTTAAGACCGCTAAAATTGAATGACAAAACTGGAATATATCCATAGCCCGCTTTTTTAAGAGCTTTTCTTAAGAGATACAAATAGTTAGACGCTCTGCAACCGCCACCTGTTTGAGAAATAACAAGTGCGATTTTGTGAGTGTCATACTCGCCAGAAAGCACTGCCTGCATAAGCTCACCAATAACAAGAGTTGCTGGATAGCAAGTGTCGTTGTGAACATACTTAAGCCCTGTTTCGGCAACGCTCGGACCTCTGTAATCCAACACTTCAACTTTGTATCCAAAATTGCCAAGCATTTTCTTGAGGAGTGCAAAGTGTATTGGAAGCATTGTTGGAACAAGCAATGTGTAATCCTTTTTATTTTCGAGCGTGAATACAACGTCACCATACTTGTCGTATGTTACGCCGTTAATTATCTTTGTTTCCATCTTTTTTTCTTTCATCTAAAACACCTTTCAAACTACGCAGTCTAATTTTTACTGCACCAAGATTTTTAATTTCATCAATTTTTATTTGTGTGTAAAGCTTGCCTTGCGATTCCATAATCGTTCTCATTTCGTCTGAAGTGATAGCGTCAATACCGCAACCAAACGATACAAGTTGAACAAGTTCAACGTTTTTATTTTGTGAAGCAAAAGCTCCAGCGTTGTACATTCTTGAATGGAATGTCCATTGGTTAAGCACTCCCAAATGCTCAGGTTTCACGATATCTGAAACACTGTCTTCAGAAAGAACAACAAATCCAAGACTTGTTACAAGTTTGTCTATACCATGACAGATTTCAGGGTCTATATGATAAGGTCTGCCTGCCAAAATTAGAGCGTACTTGTCATTATCTTCAGCATATTTAAGTGCTCGCTTTCCCTCTTGCTTAATGTCGAATTTCCACTTTTCATACTGAACTTTTGCATTTTTTATTGCATTTTTAAGCAATTTTTTATTAATTTTGCAGATTTTTGATAAAGACTTATAAAGACCTTTTTCAAGTTGCTTATCGTTATTTATATTTAGATATGGGAATAAGAAATCTGTTGTTTTAAGCTCTTCCATATTAGAGTTTAACAGCTCTGGGTAATATGCAACAACTGGGCAGTTGTAGTGATTGTCACCATTTTTTTCATCTACATTATAAGTTAAGCAAGGATAGAAAATCGCATCAACTTTCTTTTCTAGAAGCTCTAGAATGTGTCCGTGCATAACCTTTGCTGGATAGCAAACCGTGTCAGATGGAATTGTGTACTGACCCTTTAGATAAATCTTCTTTGTTGTGAATCCAGAAATTATAACATTGAAACCTAATGTTTCAAAAAGTGATTTCCAGAATGGTGCAAGGTCGTACATTCCAAGAGAAAGTGGAATACCAATTGTAAACTTTTCATTTTCAAAAGTACAAGATTTCATAAGTTCTTCAAACTTGTCACGCTTGAACTTGTATAAGTTTGGAATTTGGATTAAGTCTGCGTGGCTTTCACCAAGGCTTGCACCCTTTTCACACTGATTACCAGAAATGTATCTGTTGCCATCATTAAATAGATTAATTGTGAGGTTGCAATTATTTCCACAACCTTTACACTTAACCATTGTTGAAGTGTGGGTAAACTCTTTGAGTCCATCATAAGATATAATTGCTGATTTTTCAAGCCCCAAGGTTTTTGCGTGAAGAGCACAACCATAAGCACCCATAAGACCAGAAATAACAGGTCTTATTACATCTCTGCCAAGTTCAATTTCAAAAGCTCTAAGCACGCTATCATTTAAGAATGTTCCGCCCTGAACAACAATGTTTTTGCCAAGAGCGTTAGCAGAAGCTTCACGAATAACTTTGTATATAGCATTTTTTACAACAGAAATTGAAAGTCCTGCAGAAATATCGCCAACGTCTGCACCATCTTTTTGAGCCTGCTTAACTGACGAATTCATAAACACGGTACATCTTGAGCCAAGGTCTACTGGATTTTTTGCAAACAACCCGAGTTTTGCAAATTCCTTTGAATTATAGCCAAGTGATTTTGCAAATGTTTCGATAAACGAGCCACAGCCAGATGAACAAGCTTCGTTAAGGTTAATGTTGTCAATTGAATTCTTGCGAATTTTGAAACACTTAATGTCCTGTCCGCCGATATCTAGAATATAGTCAACATTTGGATTAAAATATTTTGCAGCGGTATAGTGTGCAAGTGTTTCAACAAAACCTTCATCAACTCTGAAAGCTTTTTTGATAAGCTCTTCGCCGTAACCAGTTACAACGCTACCAGCAATGGTAATTCTGTCAGCCATAATGGAATATAATTCCTTAAGCTCATTTTTGATAATTTCAACAGGGTCACCTTTGTTCGAATCGTAATAGCTATATAAAATCTTGTTATCTTCACTAATTAGCACAAGTTTGGTTGTTGTGCTTCCGCAGTCAATGCCAAGGTATGCTTTTCCCGAATACAAATAGATATCCTCTTCAGGAACAGTTGCTTTTGAATGTCTTAAAGCAAACTTTTCATAGTCTTCTTCTGTTTCAAAAAGAGGCTTAAGAGTATTCGTTCTTTTTTGAGAAGTTTTGAGACCCTTGATTTTCTCCAAAATTTCGTCAGCTGTGTACGTGTCTTTTTGCTTTGCTGAGAAGATTGCAGAACCAACAGCAACAGAAATTGGTGCATACTCTGGGAAAACAGCGTTTTCTTCGGTGAGCTCTAAAGTTTTCACAAATTGCTTTCTGAGACCTTTGCAGAATGTGAGCGGTCCACCAAGGAATAATACCTTGCCCTTGATTTGCCTACCCTGACAAAGGCCAGTGATTGTTTGGTTTACGATTGCTTGATAGATACTTGCAGCGATGTCCTCTTTTTTTGCACCTTGGTTAAGCAGTGGCTGAATATCAGTTTTTGCAAACACACCACACCTTGAGGCAATTGTGTAAAGTTTTTCACTTTTAAGGCTAAGTTCATCAAGTTCAACGTTTGTAACATTCATTAAAGTTGCCATTTGGTCGATAAAAGCACCCGTGCCACCTGCACAGGTTCCATTCATTCTCTCATCAGTTCCGTGGTCAAAAAAGATTACCTTTGCATCTTCTCCACCAAGTTCTACAACAACATTTGTGTCCTTTTCAAGAGACTTAACAAGTTCACTTGTTGCAAAAACCTCCTGAACAAAAGGAAGTCCTAACGAATTTGCAATGCCAAGACCTGAAGAACCTGAAAATGTTATGTGTAATTTTTCGCCCTTTGTAAACTCTTTAACTTTTGTTATTGCTTCGCTTACCTTTTGCTTTATCATTGAAAGGTGTCTTTCATAAGAGTTGTAAACAAGTTCATTATCTTTAAAAAGTGCAATTTTAATAGTTGTTGAACCAACGTCAACACCAAGATATATTCCACTTTGATTGAATATTTTTTTCTTAAAGTCCATACTTCCACCATTAATAATTAATAAGTAGATTATATACTATTTTGTCTAATTAATCAATTTATTGTAAAGAATTATTATTGTGCAAATTGCTACATTTGTGGTAATATAATGCTATGGAAAACAATAATATTAAAATTGCTGAAGTTTGTGGACTTTGTGCAGGTTGCAAGTACGCAATACTTTCGGCAAGCAGAGAAATAGAAAACAAAAAAAGCGTAACACTTTTTAAAGAAATTGTGCATAATAAAAATATAAATCAAAAGCTCCGTGACAAGGGCGTCAAGTTTGCCGAAAAGATAGAAGAACTTTCTCCAGACTCCACCGCCATAATAAGAGCTCACGGCGAGCCACCTGAAACTTTTGAGTACCTTAACGTTAACAAAATACCATATATTGACTGCACTTGCACGAATGTTAAAAAAATTCACGAAGAGGTGGAAAAATTTAGCAATAATGGATATCATATAGCAATCCTTGGAAAGTTTGACGCCGAAACAGGAGTAATCCATCCAGAAGTTGCAGGCACAATTGGTTGGTGCAAACAAAAGCCAACATTAATAGCAAAAAAAGAGCATATTTCAAAACTTGAAGGGCTAACTGGCAAACTCTATGTTGTTTGCCAAACCACTTTCAATGAAAGCAAGGCTGACGAGATTTTGTCAGAAATTGTAGCCCGTTTTGATGATACTCTTGAAATTGTTACAAACAAATCAATTTGCAATGCTCAAAAACTAATAAACAAATCTTCTGCCGAACTTGCGAAAAACTGTGACCTTATAATTGTTGTTGGCGGAAAGCACTCAAGCAACACAATCGAGCTATTTAACAACATTTCAAAAATCACAACTACTCTGTTTTTAGAAAACATAAACGATTTTGAAAGCGAACTAAAATTGAATAACATTACATTAAACAAAAACCTCAAAATCGGCTTAACAGCAGGTGCATCAACCGAAAAAGCCGAACTTGAGAAGTTAAAAACAATGCTCACAAACTTTATAGGAGAATAATATGAACGTAAAAATTAACAGCCACAGCTCAATTCAAATTGATGACAATATCTACTTTGACCCATTCAATATAAAAGCAGGTATGCCACTTGCAAAAATGATTTTCATCACTCACCCACACTACGACCATTTTAGCCCAGAAGATATCAAAAAAATTGCAGACGATAACACAATCATTATCACGACTAAAGATAACCCTCAAGCAGAAATGCTTCCACATAGCAAAATTATTTATGTTTCACCTTACGATGAATTTGAAATCGAAGATATTGCAGTAAAAGTTATCCCTGCATACAACATAAATAAAAATTTCCACCCAAAACAGAATAACTGGGTGGGCTACAAACTAACAATTGACGAAGAGACATACCTTGTTTCGGGCGACACAGACGCAACTGAAGAACTTGAAAAAGAAAAAACAGATGTTTTGATTATACCAATCGGTGGAACATACACAATGACAGCGGAAGAAGCCGCAGACCTTGCGAACAAAATAAGTCCCGAAGTTGTAATTCCATCTCATTACAACGCAATTGTTGGAAACAAGGCTGATGAAGAAAACTTCAAATCTTTAATCAATCCAAAAATCAAATGCAGAATTTTAATCAAATAAAAAACGCCACACAAAATGACAGTAAAAAAGAAGGCTTTTGCCTTCTTTTATTTTGTTAAAAAATAATAAGCAATTGCACCAGCAACCACTGCAAATCCCAAGAATTTCAAGAGATTTTTAAACACACTCCTTGCTGAAACTGGTTTTTTACCAACAACTTTTCCAGTTGTTCCACTAATGTATGTTTTATAAATTTTGCCTTTGTGACTATATGTGTTAATGTAAACAGGCACATAGGTAAAATTAAAGAAAACATCTTTAAGCTTAGTTTCAACTTCCATTGATGAAACGTCTTTATACTTTGACAAAATTGAATGTTTTATTTCTTTTTCAAATTCTTTTTCTGCCTTTTCTTCAATGGCATAGTAATATTCGTGAATATCTTTGTTGATTGTGTCCACCCTAAAGCCATAGGTGTACTCAGGGGTGTACGGAATAATATTAGCATAGTCGTCTTCATCAAAAAGGTCAAGGAAGCTATCGTCTTCAATAGTTGTTGCACATTGGTCAAGCGATTTTACTCTTTTTGTTCTATCACCAAACACAGGTTTTGGAACGCTGTAAAATGAACCAGATTCGTCTTTTTTGAGGTCAACAGCATTGGCTGAATAAATAGCACTAATGTTGTATGAAAAGTTCCAAACAGGAATAAACACGCCCATAAGTTTGTGATTAGATGCCATATTTTTTAGTTCTTTTGGAGCATTTTTTAAACCCTTAACATACTTTTTGAAATTTTCTGACGCTTGTTCTTTTGTTATTTTGAAAGGAATAATGCCATCTGCACAGTAGCCTGAATCCTGAACAATTTCACTTGAAGAATTGCCACAGTTTGGGCATTTTTTAGACTTTTCTTCACTAGACATATAGTATGTGTTTTGGCAACCATTACAGCGATATGCATTCAAATTTTTGTTAAGCTGGTTTGGGTGAAACGCCGAACTATACTGCCTAACAAGCACAGCCTTGTCATTTTTGGTCGGCAAAAAATAGTTAGATTCACAGTACTTGCAAACTAAACTACCCCTCTTTGGATTAAACCAAAGTTCGCTACCGCAATTTTTACATTTTGACGTCATTTTTTCCATATAATCATTTTAAAACATTACCCCTAAATAAGCAACCAAAATAGCCCTAAAACAAAAATAAAACCCCTACAAATTGTAAGGGTTATTTTTTTATACCTCTTCAGCTTCGGCGTCAAGTCCAGAAAGTGAGAACTGGCTGTTGTACAAACCCGCATCGACGCCTTTTTCTTTTATAAGCTCTTTGTGGTTTCCAGTTTCAATAATGTCACCATCTTTTAAAACTAAAATAAGGTCAGCATTTTTAATTGTTGAAAGCCTGTGAGCAATAACAAAACTTGTTCTGTTTTCTGTGAGTTTATCCATAGCTTTTTGAATAACTTCTTCAGTTCTTGTGTCTACATTGCTGGTTGCTTCATCAAGGATTAAAATTGGTGAATCTTGAAGCATTGCCCTTGCAATAGTTAATAGTTGCTTTTGACCTACAGAAACATTGGTCTCGTCAGAAAGAACGGTGTCAAATCCTGCAGGGAGCGTTTTGATGAAATGCTCAAGTCCGCACGCTTCGCAAACACGCATTAAATCGCTATCGCTAATGCCCTCTTTGTTATAGACCAAATTTTCACGAATTGTGCCCTCAAACAACCAAGTATCCTGCAAAACCATTGAGAAAATATCTCTAACTTGACTACGTTTCATATCCTGAATTGAAACGCCATCAACTTTAATCTTTCCACTATTAACTTCATAAAATCTCATCAAAAGGTTAACAATTGTTGTCTTTCCTGCACCAGTTGGTCCAACGATTGCGACTTTTTGACCAGCTTTTATGCTGGCTGAAAATCCGTGGATAATTTCTTTATTTTCGTCGTAGCCAAACTTGATATTCTTGATTTCAACATTTCCTTTAATTTCTGGAACAGTAACTTCTTTGTCTGATTCTGGCTCAAGTTCTGGTTCTTCCAAAAACTCAAACACTCTTTCACTTGCAGCAGCGGCAGTTTGTACACTTGTCATAGCCTGAGCAATTTGTGAAAGTGGATTAGTGAAAAGTCTAACATAAATCATAAATGATGTGATAACACCAAATGTGATTTTGCCTTTAGCAAAAAGTATTGCACCAACAACACAAACAATAACATAGCCAAGGTTACCGACAAATGTCATAAGCGGGTGCATTATTCCTGAGAAGAATTGTGCTTTCCAACCGCTTGCGTAAAGTTTATTATTAACATCTTCAAATTTTTGCTTAGTTTCAAACTTTGCGTTATAAGCTTTTATGACGGTTTGACCTGCATAAGCTTCTTCAACAACACCATCAATTTCTGCAAGCCTGTTTTGTTGTTGAATGAAGAATTTTTGAGAAGATTTAATAATTACCGACATAACTGCAAATCCGATAATTGTTGCACCAACCGCACAGAGTGCCATCAGCCAGTTTGTAACAAACATCATAATAAGCGAACCAATAAACAAAACAACAGCACCAACTAGGCTTGAAACGCTTTGATGAAGTGTTTGACCAATTGTATCGACATCGTTTGTTACTGTTGAAAGAATATCACCATAAGGTGTTTTGTCTATGTACTTAAGTGGGAGCCTGTTAATTTTTCTAGAAATATCGCCTCTAAGTTTTTGTGACATTTTGAAGCAAACCCTAGCAATCAGGAAGTTTGCAATGTATGTAAAAATTGCACCGCAAACATACAAGATGATGAGCATAATTCCAATATTCCAAACTTGTGCCATTTCATAAGGAATACCAAGTGATTTTATCACACCCAGTTCTGTGAATTGAGGCAAAGAATCTTGGATTATGTTTGTGAGGTCACCAAGTTTGTTTGGACCAACAAGTTTGATTATTGTGCTACCAATAATCAGAATCATTGAAATAACGATAAGTGGCAAAAATGGTTTTAAATATCTGAATAGTTTGCCAAGGGATTTTTTCATATCTTTTGCTTTTTGAGGAGTTCCCGCTCTTTGCATCATCTTAGGCATTTTTGAGTTCCTCCTTTGATAATTGTGATAAAGCTATTTCTTTGTAAACTTTGCAAGTTTCCATAAGCTCTGCGTGAGTTCCCTCACCAACAACAGTACCTTTATCAAGCACCAAGATTTTATCAGCGTCGATAATTGTGCCAATTCTTTGAGCAACAATTAAACAAGTTGCATCAGAAGCTCTTTCTTTTAATGCTTGCCTTAAGTTTTTATCAGTTTTGTAGTCAAGAGCTGAAAAGCTGTCATCGAATATTAAAATTTCCGGCTGTCTTGCAAGAGCCCTTGCAATAGAAAGCCTTTGTTTTTGTCCGCCTGAAACATTTTTTCCGCCTTGATGGATAGTTGCGTCAACCCCGCCTTCAAGGTTTTGAACAAAGTCCGCTTGAGCGATTTCAAGTGCGTTTTTGATTTCTTCTTCAGTTGGCTTAAGTCCACCCTTCTCACCCATTGTGATATTTGACCTAACCGTTCCTGAAAACAGAATTGCCTTTTGAGCAACATAACCAATCTTGTCGTTAAGTTGTTCAATAGTGTAATCTTTAACGTTTACACCATCAACAATAACTTGACCCTCAGTTGCGTCGTATAGCCTTGGCACAAGATTAATGAGCGTACTCTTTCCGCTACCAGTTGAACCAATAAAAGCCACAACTTGACCTTTTTCTGCTTTGAAGTTAATGTCGTGCAAAACGTATTCTTCAGCCTCTGGATACTTGAAACCAACGTTAACAAACTGAACCTCGCCAGTTTTGATTGGTTCTTCTGTTCCATTGCCATCAGAAACCGTTGACTTTTTGTTCAATACTTCATTGATACGAGTTGCAGAAACCTGAGCTCTTGGAAGCATAATGAATATTGCAATAAGCATAACAAAACTCATAACGACTTGAATCGCATATCCACTAAATGTTGTCATACTTGCAAAAAGTGTAATCTTATCGACAATACCTGCATTGCTGATTAAAATTGCACCAATAATATAGATTGAAAGTGGAAGCCCATTCATAATAAGGCTCATAGCAGGGTCTAAAAGTGACATAACTCTACTTGTGAAAAGGTTATTTTTTGTTACGTCATCATTGACTTTTTCAAACTTTGATTCCTGATATTTTTCAGCGTTAAATGAACGAACAACTCTTGTTCCAGTTAGACCTTCTCTTGTAACAGTGTTAAGGTTATCTTGCAGTGTCTGAATTTTTCTAAACTTTGGCAAAGCCACCAAAATAATAACCACCAAAATCAAAATAATAAACAGCACAGCAACAAATGTTGCAATGGTCCAAGAAATGTCTGCTTTAGTGATTTTTAATATAGCCATTATTGCCATAATTGGTGCACGAACAAGCATTCTGACACCCATTGAAAATAGGTTTTGAACTTGAGTAATATCGTTTGTTGACCTTGTGATTAAGCTTGCAGTTGAAAAGTGCTTAATTTCTGCAATTGAAAAGTCCATAACTTTTCCAAAAACCTCTGAGCGAATTCTCTTTCCGAGGTTAGCAGCGAGCCTTGAAACAAAAAAGTTTACAACAACCGCACCAAGAGCACTCGCAACAGCACAAGCAATCATACAAGCACCATTTTTCAAAATTTCATTAATGTTATCTCCGCCAGCAGCAATAATTTTTGTGATTTCTTGCATATAGTCAAAAATTTCAAGTTCAACCCAAACATTAAAGCCAATGAGGCAGACTACAAAAGCTAATATAAGCCATTCGATTTTTCGCAAATACTTTAATAATCTTATCATAATACCTCCTAAACAATACAAATATTATAATAGCAATTTCTATTTTATGCAACGAGTTTAAAAAAAAGAAATCTTTTAATTTAAATTATTTTTTGTATTTTCGATTTATGTGTTATAATGCTTTTATATTGTAACAAAAGAGGCACTATGGATTTAAGAAATTACAACGCAATAAACGAAAATGAAATAAAGAATAAATCTGCCGTTTTTGATAAGCCATCAGTAACCGCTGAAAAAGAAACAAACATTCACAAAAATCATAGAAGCAGATTAAAAGCACAATTTGTGAGTAGTGGTATTGGCGTTTTAACTGATATTCAAAAACTTGAGCTTTTGCTGTTTTACGCAATACCTCAAAAAGACACCAATCCAATCGCTCACGCATTGCTTAACAAATTTGGTGACATTAAGGGAGTTTTCTCAGCAAGTTACAACGACCTCTTGACTGTTCACGGAGTTAAGGAGAACACCGCAACACTCATTATGCTTGTAAATGGTCTATTAAACCTTACTTACAAGCAATCGGAAAGCACAAGAATACTAGCTTCTTCTGATGCTAAAAATTATGCAAGTAGACTATTTTTCAATGTGCCAGTCGAACAATTTTATGTTATCTGCTTAGCAAAATCTAACAGAATTGTTACAACAAAGCTCATAAATTCAGGCACTATTGATGAAGTTAATGTTCAAATTAGGCACATTACTCAAACAGCAATCGACAACAATTGCAACAGCATCATAGTATGCCATAATCACCCAAGAGGTCTCGGTCAGGTTTCTGATGAAGATTTCAGTTTTACCTACTCGCTAATATGCAGTTGTTTGCTCAATAACATTGACGTTATCGACCACATTGTTGTAGGTTCAGACAAAGCAGTATCCTTCTTTGAACAAAAACTAATGGCAAAACTAAAAGAGCGTGCTGCTTCAACAGTCAGACTTTCTGAAGCACGAAAGCAATTTATTTCAAGCATAACAGCTTCTTATATCGACGATTCAAATAATTAAAAATGCAACTGGCTTGCATTTTTTTATTTTGAGTTAAATATCTTATTATAAAAGGAGTTAATTTTGGCTTTTTATAATGAAGATATAAAAGATATTTTTAAAACATTAAAATCTAGTGAAAACGGAATAGATGTCTCCTCGGCGTCAGAGCGTGCCGAAAAGTATGGCTCAAATGAACTCGAAAAGCAGAAAAAAGTAGGCTTTTTCAAAAAGTTACTCTATCAGTTCAAAAACGTAATGATTATCATTTTGCTGATTTCCGCTGGAATTTCACTCACAATGGCTTGCCTAAATAATGACACCGAAAATCTTTTTGAAGCGATACTAATTTTGGTGATTGTTTTAATAAATGCATTTGTTGGTGTTATTCAAGAACAAAAAGCAGAAAATTCCCTAAACGCCTTGGCAAGTTCAATTGAGCCTTACGCAAAGGTTATAAGAAACGGCACAATGCAAAAAATCAAAGTCCACGAACTTGTTGTTGGAGATGTTATTGAGCTGAAAACTGGCGACTGCGTTCCTGCAGATATCAGAATTTTTGAGTGCAAAAATCTTGAGTGCAACGAAAGTTCAATGACTGGCGAAAGCCACCCTGTGGCAAAAAAAGCTGACACTTTGCGTGGGAAAAATATTCCCCTTTCCGAGCAGTGCAATATCTGTTTTTCTGGCACAAATGTAACAGCTGGGCACGCAAAAGGCATTGTTGTTGCAACTGGTAAAAACACTGAACTTGGAAAGATTGCAAAAGTTCTAAGCACTCAAACCAAGCAAAAAACACCACTTGAAAAAAACATTGACAAAATTGGAAAAGTTCTAACCATTGGAATTTTAATTATTGTTGCTGTTGTTTTTTTGATACAGGTTTTGTTCAATAAAAACATTACCACAATGCAGGCATTACTCACTGCAGTTGCCCTTGCAGTTGCCGCAATTCCTGAAAGCCTGCCTGCAATAATCACAATAATAATGGCTCTTGGCGTTCAAAAACTTGCAAGAAAAAACGCTATAATCAAAAAGCTGAGTGCGGTTGAAACACTTGGTTGTTGCAATGTGATTTGTTCAGACAAAACTGGAACTTTAACAAAAAACCAAATGAAAGTAAAACACATTTACCACTCGGAAAAAATCTACTCGGACGACGAGTATGATATTTCGAGCAGTCCTATACTTATTAAATCCGCCTGTCTTTGCAACAACATTCAGCTTTCAAGTGACGGGAATTATGTTTCTGACGCCACTGAAACCGCAATTGGCAACTTTTTGAAAAAACACCAAATTGACCTATTTTTTGAAAAGAAAGTCAATACTGAAATTGCCGAAAATGAATTTTCTTCAAGCAAAAAATTAATGAGCAAACTTTGCAGAGCCGGTGACACTTGTTCTCTATACACAAAAGGTGCTGTTGATTACATTTTGCCACTCTGCTCAAGCATTTTGATAAACGGCAAACAGATTGAGCTCACCGAAAATTTAAAGTCTAAAATTTTAAAAGCCAATGAATGCGTGTGCGAGGAGGGCGAAAGAGTTATTGCTTTTGCTGTGAAAGAAAACGCCGATAGCATTAACGATAAGAACCTAACCTTTGTTGGATTTTTTGGAATAATTGACCCACCAAGAGAAGAAGCAATAAAGTCTATAAAATTGTGTAAAAAAGCAGGACTAAAAACAGTTATGATAACTGGCGACCACCCTTCCACTGCATTTGCAATTGCAAAAAAACTCGAAATCGCAAAAAGCACAAGCGAAGTGCTAACTGGTGAAAAACTAGAAAAACTTTCAAGCAAAGAACTTTCAAAAATTATCCTGAACTACTCAGTTTTTGCAAGGGTAACACCCGAGCACAAACTAAAAATTGTAGAAGCGTTAAAACACAATAAAAAGATTGTTTCTATGACAGGCGACGGAATAAACGATGCCCCAAGCATAAAATCTGCAAATATTGGCGTTTGTATGGGAATAACTGGAACTGATGTAACCAAAGAAGTTGCCGATGTGATAATTTCTGACGATAACTTTTCCACAATCGTTGTTGCCATAAAAGAAGGCAGAGCAATTTATCAAAACATCTCTAAAACAATTATCTTTTTGCTTTCCACCAACATTGTTGAAGTACTCGGAATTTTTGTAACATCACTTGTTATGCCAAGTACAGTGTTCCTGCTACCTGTGCAAATATTATTTATAAATCTAGTCACCGATTCCCTGCCAGCATTTGCTCTTGGTATTGAGCCAGCCGAAAAAGACATTATGGACTACCCACCTCGTGACGCAAACAAATCCTTGCTTTCAGGAAAAACTGGTTGGTCTATCCTTTACCAAGGTTTCATTCAGTCACTGGTTGTTCTTGTTATGTTTGTGCTGTCTTCACACTTTTACAGCGGAGAAGTTGCAAGCACAATGTCGTTTATGACAATCTGTTTAATGCAAATTATCCACGCCATTAACTGCAAATCAGAAAAAAGTATATTCAAGATGAATATACTTAAAAACAAATTTTTCAACATAAGTTTTTTGCTTCTGCTTGCTTTGATACTTGCAATATACTTTATTCCAGCAACGGCAACTATTTTTAGCCTTGTTTCGCTCAACCTTACTCAATGGTTAATTGTGAGCATAACAAGCCTTGCAATTATCCCAGCTGTTGAAATTGGAAAACTTATAATAAACAAAAAAGAGATACAATAGCGTATCTCTTTTTTAAACTTCTGGAGTAACCAAAATTCCATTAAATTTTATTCCGTTCTTTTCAATGTTGTCAACAAACTTAAAATCACCCAAAACATCAATACCCTCAAGCACGATATTACCAAATGTGTCGGTAAATTTTTCTAGGTTCATTTTTTCTTCTTCTGGAAAAATAAAGTCAATCAGAAGGTCAATTAGTATCTGACTTTGCGTAGCGGTTCTGCCGTTTATTGCAATTGTACCGCCACTAACTCTTTCGCTTTCCGACTTTGTAAGGTCAAGGTCGTAAGAAACTGAAAAGTAGAGCGTGTCAGGTATAATCATATTAAGCAAAAATAGCGGTGTTTCCATTTGAGTAGCAATCTGCTCACGGATATCAACCGTGTCGATTTTTGCAATGAAACTTATTTTTGCACCAGAGTAACCGCCATCTGTGGCAAGTTCTTTATTTGGCTTTATGTTAACCTCTAATATTGAAATGTTGAGCAGATTAACATAGTTTAAATTTGGAAGCACATCAATCAAAATACCGTTTTCAATAAGTTTGTTGCAAATGCCTGCAAACTCACGGTCGGTAAGTTTAACTGCTTTATCACCTTGGAATGGAGCAGTATTATCAATTGTGCCATCGTCAGAAATTTTATAATTTGCGTCCTGAAGATTTTTTATTGCCGAAGTGATGTCGTTTTGAGTGTAACCATTCGTTACAAGTTTTTTCTCGTTTGGGCTCTTGTAAAGCGAAGTAACAACACCAACGAGGTCAGGAACATCATTAATACCATAAGTCGAAAAGTATTTTGGAACAATAACTTTATCAAGAAAAAGGTAGCCACCTGCGAAGATGACCACAATTATACTTAGCAATATTGCTATTTTTCCAATTATTCCTGACTTTTTATTACCCATAATTACACAATACTACCTGTTATTGAAGCTTTAAACACAAAAAACAACGCTACAACAGCAACAAGCACAATGCCTATAATTCTAAAAATACCAAATCTTTTTCCAAACATTGTTTTTCTCCTATATTTATTATAGAAAATATCTAATCCTGTGTCAATGATTCTTGAGGTTCAAAATCAAGCTTTATAATTTGGTCAGTTGTTCCATCAATCTTTACTTTTTCATTAATATCATAGCCTGCCACTACCAAAACGCTGTTATCCACGCAAAGAAGTGGAATTTTGTCACGGCTATCAATATCAATTTTTTTATCTGTGAAATAATCATTGAGCTTTTTTGAGCCAGTACCAAGTTTTGAAAAAATGTCGCCGTCCTTTCGTGTTCTCCAAACTGCATTTGTTGAAAGTTTGGCTTGGTCAACGTATAGCGAACCCTCGCCGTAAACCACCTGCTCAGGGCTGACTATGCACGAATTAATTTTTCCATACCCCTCAAACACAAGCTTTCCAAGAGCAAACTCATAGTATCCAGCAAACTTTTTCGCCTTTGATTTTTTATAAAACTTTAAACCTTCGTAAGTTCTTTTAACCTCTATATTATGCGGAAAATCTAGTCTCTTATTAACCTCAGTTTTTGCGAGGTCACACACAAGCTGATAGTGTTTTGCCTCGATATCTGAAAAAACTCCAAGCTTTTCAAACAAAAGCTTAATGTACTCACGAACAATAAAAGGCTTTTCGTCAAAAACAGCATCTTTAATAAGCAAATAGTCTGGCGTTTCCACAATCAAATTTGGACTCACAAAACTTTTAATGAACTCATCAATTTCCCTGCACCTTTCACCAAACTCGCAAACCGAACCAACAACACTAGGATAGATTTTTTCAATTTCAGGAATAACCACATTCCTCAAATAGTTTCTTGACGTATCATTTTGAGCATTGGTTGAATCGGTAACAAACTTAACGCCATACTCTGACGCGATTTTCAAAATTTCGTTTTTGCTAAGACCAAGCAGTGGCCTAACAATTTTTTCCGATTGCCTGATGCCTGACGCTCCAGAAATGCCAGAACCTCTAAAAATATGCATTAATATTGTTTCCGCTTGGTCGTTTTTGTGATGTGCCAAAAATAACTTGTTCAAATTATTCTTTTTCATTGTGTCAGCAAAAACTTCGTATCTAAGTTTTCTTGCAGACTCTTCAAGTGTGTACTTTTCATCAGACTTCAACTTTAATACGTCCACATCGGCAACAACATAGTCAATCTTTTTCTTTTTACAAAAATCCTCCACAAAAGCAGAGTCTCTATCACTCTCGCTTCCTCTAATGTGGTGATTAACGTTTATAACATACAAATAAAACCCAACTTGCTTCTGTTTATCAAGAAGTGCCCAAAGCAAAACCATTGAGTCAGCACCACCGCTAACGCCAACAGCAATCCTGTCTTCTTTTGAAACCATACTATCATCAATTAAAAATTCTAACATAATACCTCTAATGTTATTTTACGCTAAAATTTTTATTTTTTCAATAAATTTATTGCAATAACAGTCATATCGTCTGGGTGAGCCTGATTTTGATAACCTGCATCAAATATCAAACTATCCGTGTACTGCTTAAGGTTGAATATTTTTGAATCATTGATAAAGCTTTTATATAATTCAACAGAATCAAAACTATCCACCACTCCGTCACTAGCAAGCACTATAATATCACCCACAAAAAGTTGCTTTTTGATTATTGTAGGCTTAATGTTTTGAACAATCCCAATTGGCAAACTTTCGCCTGAAATAATTTCCGACTGATTGCTACGCTTTAAAACCGAAACACTTGAGCCGAGCTTAACAAACTCCGCAACCGACCTATCAAGGTCGACAATGCACGCATCAAGCGTTGTAAAATTATCAAGTCCCGCAGGAAGCAAAAGTTTATTTACTGAATCGATAACAAGCCTGTCGTCTAGCCCTATTTTATACATTGCCTCAATAAGCGACAAAACCATAGACGAAATTTTGTTCGCCTTTTCGCCGTGACCCATACCATCAGTTATTGCCACCAAAAACTTATTTTTTGAAAGCTTAACAACTGTTGCATTATCTCCATTTGCACCCTCTTTTGATTTTGAAGAGATTGCAAAATCAATTTTGAGATTACCGGAAGGAACAAATGTTGCAAGACTTATTCCAGAATAATCTAAGTGCTTTACAGAGTCTATTTCCATCTTCACTTTTGTTACGCTAGAGATAACGTCTGAAAATTCTCGCTTTAAAATTTCTAGGTTTGAAGCAATAACATTGACCGATTCAATACCGCTATCGTTTTCATAAACAACCACTTCTTTAACATCAATTAGCGACTTTAAAAACATTTCTTTTATGTTTTTTGAGGATTTTTTATTTATTTTACAGTCAAATTTTATAAGTTTTGCGAAATTTGTGAAGATATCCGAAAAGTTTTCAAGTTCACTAGAAATTATCAATTTGCTGGCGTCCTCAGTTTTCATAGTGGTTTCATAACTCAAAAATCGCTGTGTAATTTGGTTAATTTCAGAAACAATAATTCCAGTTTTGTTGCAGTAACTCTGAAGCCCTGTGCTAACATCTTCAAAATTAATTTGTCCGCCAACAAAAGCCTTGTATAAAAGTGCGTCAAAATAGGCTTTCTTTTGAATATTTCCACCAAAGCAAACCTTATAATTTTCACACTTTTTGCAACAACTTGCAATGATATCTTGAGAGAGCTCGGCAGAAGCCTTTTCCCTGTTGATTTTCCCAACAATAAGGTATTTAAAATCCCTTTGCATTGCACCGAGAGTGTCACTCATAAGCTCAAGTTTTTCGCCAATTAAATTAACTTTGCCCTTTAAAACCTCTCTGGTTATAACCTCTCCAGAATTAATTTCAAATAGTTCAGAAAGCTTAACTATTACCTTATCAGGAATAATAACAAACAATAAAACCGCAAAATACAGAGAAATTAATTCAAAAATACTTAAAAAATCAAACAAAAATACAAAAATCGTGCAAATTATCGAAAAAGCAACAGCGTATAGATATTTATTTGTATCTTTTAAATTCACCATCACGCACGATAGAACAAACTCAAAAAACAACACCTGATATTGTCCTGTGAGCAAACAAAAACCAAGAGCCATAACCCCAGAATTGATAAACGCTTTTTCTGGCTCAACTAGCCTGCAAAGAATAATTACTGGAAACGCAATAAAAAACAAATATAATTTTTCCGAAATAAACTTATATTCAAAAATTCCAAAACTAATTAGCAGAACCAGCACAGAAAAAATTAAATAATCAACTCTACTAAATTTGAAAAAAATCGACTTGTTTTTTATTGCCACAAAAAGTTTCAAAAAATAGAGCGAAAGCAAAACAGATAATAGTAGTCCTGCAATAAAAACAATAATCTGACCCTTGCCTGATAAGCAAAAATAAAGTTCTGGCATTTTTGAAGTCACCACAAACAGCGAAACTCTAAGATACTTATTTTTTATCTTAAAGAATTCGTTAGCAAAATAAAACAACGATAAAATAATAATTTCAAAAGCAGTGACAATCAACCACTTGAAACTTGTAAGCAGTATAACTTTTGATAGCAAGTATTCACCAGTAACGCAAAAAATATTTCCGCCAAAAAACAACCTTACAAGTGCAAATGGCAAACCCACGGGATAAACACTATGCAATATGTTAACGCTAGAAAAAATGAACTGCAAAACAAAACAGCCAATTTCAATAATCACTCGCTTTAAAAGTTTTTTATCCACCACTTAAGCATAGCTTATTAGCCTTTCGTATGCCTATAATTAATTTGAATTTTATGCGTTCAATTTGTCAAGAGTTGTAAAATTTTGTAGGATATGCTCAGCAATTTTAACAGCATTATAAGACGCACCACGCCTGAGGTTATCAGCCATTATAAAAAGTGCAATCTCATTTTCGCTAATTTTTCTTAGCCTGCACACACAGGTTTTGTTGGTGTTTGCAATCTCAGAGTTTAAACAAACTTTATCAGCTAAAAATTCAGTAAAATCAGAATTTAAGCAGTTTTTAACGTCTTCAAAATTGACTTTTGATTTAAATTTCACATAAACGCTCTCCCCGTGGCAATAACAAACAGGAACTCGCACAGCAGTTGCAACAACCTTTATATCCGTACCTAGGATTTTATTAATCTCAAACATAATTTTGTTTTCTTCCTCGCTGTTTCCATTATCATCAATCACGCCAATTTCCGCAATAACATTATTTTTTATTCCCTTTTTAAAATAATTATTTGTGCCGTTTGCAAGGTCAGCGATTGCATCTTTGCCAGCACCACTAACAGACTGATAAGTGCTAACCACCACCTGCTCAATTTCACCAATCTCGAGCAGTCTAGCAAGCACAATCGCAAGCTCAATACTAGAGCAGTTTGGATTTGCAATTATCCTTTTGTTTTCTGCTAGCAAGTCTGCATTTATTTCAGGAACAATAAGTGGGCTGTCTCTTCTGAATGCATTTGAGTTATCTATAACATAAGCCCCTTGCTCGGCGAAAATATGAGCATACTCCCTGCCAACCTTTTCCCCTGCAGAAAAAAATACGATATCAAATTTTTGACTTGCACACTCTTTGCTTAGTTCCACCAGCCCCAAACATTCACCATTAAAGTACATTACCTTGCCTGCAGATTTTTCCGAAACAAAAAGCGTGACCGTAGCTCTGCTATAAATTCCTTCTTCCAAAAGCACCTCTAAAATCTTTTGTCCAACAAGACCTGTCGCACCCACAATTGCAATTTTTATATTCTTCATAAATCCCCCTCTATGGCATAATATTCAAACCAAAAAATTTGTACCACTAGGAAAGTCTTTTTCATAAAATAAAATATGAGAATATTAAAGTTTGGAGGCAAAAGTCTCGCCTCTATTGAAAAAGTGCAAAATATATGCAAATTTATAAAGAAAATATATACATATGATAAAAATATAATAATTATTGTCAGTGCAATAGGAAATACCACTGATAAATTAATTGCCAAAGCAAAAGAATACAGCACAGAAAATATCCCACCAAGAGAACTTGCAACTCTGCTTGCCACTGGCGAAACCCAAAGTGCCAGCCTGCTTGCAATTGCCCTTTCAAAATATGGAGTTCCAGCTAAAAGTTTTGGTGCATATCAGCTAGAACTAACCACTTTTGGTGACCCATTAAACAGCAAGATTGCCTACATTAACAAAAAGCCTATTTTGGATTGCATAAACTCTGGGATAGTTGCAATCATAACTGGCTTTCAAGGAATAAACAAAGATAATGAAATCACACTCCTTGGTCGTGGAGGCTCAGACACAACAGCCTCTGCAATAGGTGCAATTTTTGACCATTATGTGGAAATATATTCTGATTTTAACGGTATATTTGCAGGCGACCCAAGACTTTTTAGCTACAAAAAAATTAATGCAATAAGCTATAGTGCTATGAAAGCTATGGCAGAATCTGGAGCTAAAGTTCTTGAATCAAGAGCAACTGCCATTGCAAAAAATTTTAAGTTTGAAATAATTTCAAAAAGTTCAGCATTGCCCGAGGCAAAAGGTACAATAATTTCCGACATTGAAACTGATATGGTATCCCTTGCAACAAGAGATAATCTTTGCATAATCTCCATTGTTTTTACAAATAAAGAGCGCTTAAATTTTATTGTTAAAAATGTAATTTCCTGCTTAAAAAATTATGAATTTTACAATTTAAACTATCAAAATGAAAAATTATCGTTTATTGTTAAAAGTGAGGACAAAGCTGAAATC
>CAZFPH010000002.1:0-4932 GCA_964520955.1 uncultured Lachnospiraceae bacterium | reverse complement strand
CAAAATTTTATCAATAAAATTAAAGCTAACAAAAAAATAATTGTTGTTTTCGCTTAGTAAATATTTTTTAATTTGACATTCCATTTATATTTTCGTAAATTATTTTTAAGGAGAAATATTATGGAAGAAATTAAACAAGGTATCTATAAACATTTTAAGGGCAAGTTTGTAAGTGTGCTACTTGTTGCAAAACATTCAGACAGAGAGGAATCTCTTGTTATTTATGAAGGTTTAAACGACGGTGGTTACTTTGCAAGACCTGTGGAATCTTTTACCGAAATGGTTCAAAACAAAGAAGGCGTAACTGTTCCAAGGTTTACGCCAGCAACCAAAGAAGAGATCCAAAACCTTGAAAATAAAGGTAAAGAATTAATTTAACAAAAAAAATATAGGGGCAATCCCCTATATTTTTATTTTTATGAATTTATTTTTCCGTTTCCATAAACTGCTTGATAGTTGGCAAAATCCTCAGCATTTCTCGCAGCAATTTTCTTTGCAATATCCGACTCAACATCATCAATCTTATTCACACCTTCAAGAAGTGATTCACTAACTAAGCCCTCGCTGATTAATTCTTTAACAAGGTCCGCCATTTCAAGTCTAGCAACATTTTTGAAATTCAATCTCTTATCCTCTACTTTATGATTTTCATAAGATTCATCATATTCAGCAGGAAGTTTCATAACAGTACGTGCCTGAATTCTCCACTCGTTGTAATAAATCGCTGATATTTTTTCAAGGTCATTAAAAGTAAATTCTTGTTTTCCAGCAAGTGCTTGAATTGTCTTCTTCTTAACAATATCTTTAAAAGCTGCAGTTCTCGCTTCAATTTGAGCGTCTCTTTCCCTTGCAATAGGTTCTGTTTTTTCTATATTTTCTAAGATAGTTTTCTTTAATCCTTCATCATCGGTAAAGTTTTCAAGAACTTCCCTTAAAGCTCTTTTAACAATGTCTCTGTTTCGGTCAAAGATATTAGACTTAAATGAGAGACCTTGAATAACAGTCATTATCTGGTCGGTATCTTTGTTTTGTTCATCAACAGCAAGTAGTTCGTAAGGCACATACAACCTTGGGTCAGCCCAAGATGCTTCCCTTTGCATCCATTCAATGTGAACATCGTGGGACATCTTTTCAAGGTCTTGATAAACCTTCTCAGGGTCACCTTGAAGTGCACCTTGTGGCAAAGCTTTTGTGATAAGTGCAATGGCAAACTTTGCAGCTTTAAGGTTTGCTTCTTGCCAATTTTTTGTAAGCCTTTCAAATCTAACTCTGATAAGGTCGAATTGAACTTCATCATAAGGCTCATCAACCACAACCTTTTTTCCGTCAATTTCCTTTTCAACTTCTCTAGTTTTTTTCTCAATCCTAAAAAGCTTAACCATATCTTCAGGTTTTATTTCATCGAGTGGAATACCTGTAAGGTCGCTATACATCTCAGGTGTTAAATTCAAGTACTTCTGTGGGTCAGCCAAAACTCTTTCTGTTAATTCCTTATCTTTGACTGCTCTAAAATGCTGATAATTTATACCTCTTTCACTGATAAGGTTTTGTTTCCAGTCTTCGTGAAGACCTTGGCTTGTAAGTTCTGCAAGATTAGTAAGTTTTTTTGGTGCAGTTTCTGGGTGTCCTTCGGCTAATGCTTTTTCATACTCAGCCTGCTCAATAATATAGTATCCTTCAGATTCTGTATGTCCCAAAAAGTATGGTATGTTATCAATATTTAAAGCTCTAAAAACGTATGGTTTTTCCATATTTCACCTCACACTTATATTATCAGTTAGTGCAACATATTGCAAGAAAAAAATAAAAAACTGCTGAAAATTCAGCAGTTTTGTTTATTTTAAAACAACTTTAATGAATGTTTTTTTGCCTTTTTTGAGTAAAAGTGAGTTATCTTCAAAGTCTGCAAGTGTCAAAACAAGGTTTGAGTCGGTAACTTTTTCACCTTTTGCAGTGATGCCACCATTGGCAATCATTTTTCTTGATTCACCTTTGCTTGTACAAAGTGCAGTTTTAACCAAAAGGTCAACAATTGATATTCCGTTTTGAACCTCTGTTTTGTCTAGCTCAAATTCTGGTGCGTCATTTCCGCCATCAGTGAAAAGATTTTCACTCATGTTTTGAGCTAAGATTGCATCTTCTTCACCACGCACAAATTTTGTAATTTCAAAACATAAACGCTTTTTAGCCTTAACAATGTCTTCTGCGATAATGCTATCAATCTCTGCCATTGGAATATCGGTGAAAAGTGCAAACATCATTCTAACGCAAGCATCTGGTGTCTGGTAAATACCTTGATAAAAGTCGTAAGCCGAAATCTTGTCCTTATCAATCCAAATTGCACCCCTTTCAGTTTTACCCATCTTTTTGCCTTCTGGTGTCAAAAGAAGTGGATTTGTTGCACCGATAAGCGAAATATCTGTTCCGTTCACAAAGTTTAACTTTCTTTGAAGCTCTGAACCTGCTGCAATGTTTCCCCATTGGTCAGCACCACCATATTGAAGTGTGCAACCATACTCACGGTTTAAGTGAACAAAGTCGTAAGCCTGCATAAGTTGGTAGCCCATTTCAAAGAATGTTAAACCGCCATTTTCGATACGATTTTTGTAAATTTCACTTGAAAGCATTTTATTTACGTTGAAATGCACACCGATATCTCTCATAAACTCAATATAATTAATTGAATTGAACCAATCTGCATTGTTAACGATAATTGCCGGGTTTTCGCCATCAAAATCCAAGAACACCTTGAGTGTGTTTTTGATTTTGCTAATATTATGCTCAATTTCTTCCTTTGTGAGCATTTTTCTCATTTCAGTTTTTCCAGATGGGTCACCAATGCAAGCAGTTGCTCCGCCCATTAAAACCAAAACTTTGTGACCAGCTTTTTGAAATCTGCGAAGAATGCAATATGGCACGCAGTGACCAATATGCAAACTATCCGCTGTTGGGTCACTACCTTCATAAAGCGTGATAGGCGTGCCACTTTCTAGCATTTTTTTAAGAGCCTCTTCATCTGTGCACTGATATAAAAGTCCACGCTCTTTTAATTCGTTGTATAAATTTGTATCTGTTTTTTTCATAATCTTTCCTCTTAAATTTATTTTTTTGTTTCTTTAATTATCACACTATATTTCCGCCACAAGGGCGTAAACTTTAAACTGAAACAATCTTAACATAATTTTCTCCAAAAATAAAGTAATTCTATAAAAAATAAAAACCTCCACCTTTTATGGCAGAGGTATAAAAAATCTGCCACAAGCGAATGCTATATGACAGATGAATTTGTTTTTTGCTCACAAACTAACCACATATAGCAATTATATGTAGTAGTAATAATATGAAACTGCAAATTTAAAATTTTTCATATCGTTTTCCTTTTGTGATTATAAAACTATTTTACCACCATTGCTAATTTTGTCAATATTTTATTGCTTTATTTTTGATAATTATTTATAATGAACTAGTATAAATCTCTATTTGGAGGACTTTCTAATGAAAAAATTATTAAAATGCCTTAGTTTGCTACTAATTATCCCAATCGTTTCAGTCTTTGCACTAACTGGTTGCAAAGACAAAAATAACAATAATAACACACCAACAAAATATATGTCTTATGAAAACGCAGGAAAAGTTATAAACTCAGCATTTGTTGCTCTTTATGGCGACACAGTTCCAGCACTTCCACCACAATATGATGACCCTATTAATCCATATCCAGGTATGCCAAGCACACCAGAAGAACCTGTTGAAATTAGCATTCCTGAAAAATTAACATTAAACAACTCTGATTTAATCTACAACACAGCAGCAAGCAAAACAAACAACTTTACAACCACAAGCGGAAAAACAGCAATATCTTCAAACGGATTAACTTTAGACCTAAAAACAATTTTTAAGACTCCATTAACAATCGCAAGATCTTTATTCGCACTTGAAAAATATGAATCTTTGCAAACAACAATGACTTATAGCTACAAATATGCTACTGATGTCTATCCTTCAGAAATGATTTGCAATATAAAAATCACTGTTTATTCTCAGTCAATTCTAATTGAATGCGTAACAACTGCTTATGCACTTGAGTACGAATCTTCTTTTATAAACATAGTTTTCAATAATTCATACGAAGCAACAAAAATTATTTATTGCTTAAACATTGGTGATACCAGTGCTGAATCAGTTGCAATGACCTATGCAGACGAAGAAAAACCAAGTGAAAAACCAGAAGAAAAACCTGATGAAGATGCTGGCGGAACAACACCAGTTTATCAAAACTTCTGTTTTGCAGTTTACGACATTGCAAATGATTCTGTTTCTTCAATGAACTACACTGCTGAAACCGCTGCTTCTGACATAACTGCTTTAAAAACAGCCGTTAATACCTTTAAAAATTCGTCTGGAACAAAAGATAGTTCAGTAAGCCTATATTCAATTTGCAAATTACTAGAAACATTTTAATCAATTTTAAAGCGGAACAACTCGTTCCGCTTTTTTATTTCACATAAAGACGAAAACTTATCATTTACAATTAAAATAAATGGATAAACTCCCCCATCTTTTATTTTGCGTTTGAGTGATTTTTGGTGCAATCCCTTGACAAACTTTTAAAATAAGGCTATATTATCTATGTTTACAAAAACAAATAATAAAATGCACCCGTAGCTCAGCTGGATAGAGTACTCGGCTACGAACCGAACGGTCAGGGGTTCGAATCCCTTCGGGTGCACCAATGAGAACTTCACACGTATTGTGTGAAGTTTCTATTTTACGTAAATTTGGAGATTCGAACGGAGCGTTAAGAAAATAGTCCAGTGGACTGTTTTTAGCGACCGGCGTGATAGCGGCACTGCCACCTGCCCAGCCCCGTAGCGGAGCGAATCCCTTCGGGTGCACCAATGAGAACTTCACACGTATTGTGTGAAGTTTCTA
>CAZFPH010000001.1:0-39537 GCA_964520955.1 uncultured Lachnospiraceae bacterium | reverse complement strand
AATCGCCAGGGCTTGTTGCTTTTATGCTTTTGTCTAGGTCTGCCTTGAATTGCTCCTGAATAAATTCCGCAATTTGTTTGCTTATGTCACTGGTTTTATCATAAAAAACTTGTGCCCCACGAAGGCTATGGTTTGTGTAGCTGTTTTGATGCAAGCTTATAACCATATTTGGTCGGATTTTTTTGATAAGCTCTTTTCTGGCTTCCATATCGGCTTTTTTCCATTTTTTTCCTGCACCCTCAATCATTGCCTTATCGGTTTCTCTGGTCATAACAACGTTTATACCAGAAGCCTCAAGTTTTTCTTTGAGCATTTTTGAAAGCTTCAAATTTAGGTCGGCTTCGTGAACTTTTGTTTTGTATCCAATCGAGCCTGGGTCTGTACCTCCGTGACCTGGGTCAATCACAACGGTATAGTTTCTGCTTGGAACGGTATCAGCTTCAGTGGCGTTTTCTTGGCTTTCTTTAGGTTCACTTGCTTCCTTTGCTTGTTCTTGCTCGGTGTGGAGAGCAAAGGAGTATTTTTTGGGTGACAATAAAAAACCGCCCCAAAAACTGCAAAAAATAAAAAATAATACTGCAAAAATAGTTAATTTATTTAATATTTTCATATATTCCTCTTTTTATAGTTTTAGTATGCTTCTAATTTTGCTAAATATGTAATTTTGCAAGTCTTGGATTTGTTTTTTATTTGAACGCTATAAGAATTTATTGTCTTGCTAAAGTGCATAAATGGTGGTATAATTGAGGGGTAAGGTAAAATTATGGATTTGTTTAATATTTATGAAAAACCTGAAGATGTAAGGCTTGTGCAACCACTTGTTCTTGCAATGATTGGTGACAGCGTTCAAACGCTTTATGTGAGAAGTTTTATTGCCCAAAAATTTGGTGTTAAGGTTAACAAAATGAACAAACTTGTTTCAAGTGTGGTTTCTGCAGGTGCTCAGTTTGTAACGTTTAAAAAAATTGAGGGCTCGCTTGCAGAAGACGAGCAAGATATTGCAAGACGTGCAAGAAATTCTCACATTCACACAAAGGCAAAAAATTTTAGTTACAACGAGTATATTCACGCAACCGCACTCGAGGCACTTTTTGGGTATTTGTACTTAACAAAAAAGTTTGAAAGATTAAACGAACTCTTAGCTGTTTCGGTTGAGGAAATGACTGCGGAAAAAATCGCAAAAATATAAAAATAAATATGCAAAAATCATATAAAAATCATTAAAAATGGAGAAATTATGAAAATTGAAGGTAAAAATCCTGTAAAAGAACTACTTAATAGCGACAAAACCATTGAAAAGATTATGGTTGTCGATGGAACTAACGACCAAGAGATTAGAGCTCTTGCAAAACAGGCAAAAGACAAAGGTATTAGAGTTGAGTACGCCGACAAGCGTGCCATAGATAAACTTTCTGAAACTGGTCATCATCAGGGCATTCTTGCAATCTTTTCTGATTTTAAGTACGCTGAGCTTAGAGATGTTATTGCTGGTGAAAGAGAAAAGGGCAAGGACTTATTGTTTGTTATTTTGGACGAAGTTTTAGACCCTCATAATCTTGGTTCAGTTGTAAGGGTTGCTGAGTGTGCAGGGGCTAGTGGAGTAATTATTCCAAACCGCAGAAGTGCAACTGTTAACGAAACGGTTGTTAGAACATCTGCTGGAGCAACAGCGTATATGCCAATAATCAAGGTATCAAACCTAAACCAAACAATTGAAGAACTAAAAAAGCAAAATGTTTGGGTTTATGCTGCTGATATGGACGGCGAGGAAATGTACAAAACCAACCTCAAGGGCGACATTGCACTCGTTATTGGCGGTGAAGGCACAGGAGTAAAAAGACTCACAAAGGAACTTTGCGACTCTGTTGTGCAAATTCCAATGTTTGGAAAGGTTAACTCGCTAAACGCCAGCGTTAGTGCAGGCATTGTGCTTTATGAAGCAGTAAGACAAAGATTAAAGTAGGATACGTAATGAATAATGTTAACACAAGTGATGTTGTAAAAATTGTGCAAAAGTTTTCGCCATACATCAATGGGCTTTGCAGAAAATTCTTTATTGTGGGTGGCACAAGCGAGGATTTGTATGAAGAGGGCGTTATTGGTCTACTTGAGGCCTGCAAAAACTATAACGGCGAAACTTTATTTGAACCAAGGTTTGAAGCATTTGCAAAAATGTGTATCAAAAGGCAGATTATTGACGCAATCAAGTCAGCCAACGCTCAAAAGAATAAAGCACTAAACGAGTCGGTTTCACTGCTATTTTCTGATGGCGAGGGCGGAGAACAAACAATTCTTGATATATTTTCTGACAGAAACACTTCAAACGACCCGCTTGAAATGTTTATTGATAAAGAAAAAATAACAGAACGAAAAAAGATTTGTGAAAAGGAACTTAGTGAGTTTGAAAAGCAAGTTCTTTCAAGATATCTTGCTGGCGAAAAGCAGAGCGAGATTGCAAAAAATCTTAGCCGTGATGTTAAGTCAATTGACAACACTATTCAAAGAATAAAATCTAAACTAAAATAGGAGAAAGGTTTATGTATTTAGCACTTTATAGAAAGTATAGACCACGCACTTTTGACGAGGTTATCGGTCAGGACCATATCGTGAAAACTTTAGTCAACCAAATCAAACTTGACAAAATTTCACACGCATATCTTTTCACGGGTAGCCGTGGTACAGGAAAAACCAGCACAGCAAAAATCTTTGCAAAAGCCATTAATTGCACAAATCCCCAAAATGGTTCACCTTGTGGTGAGCGCGAGGTTTGCAAATCGCTCGATGGCACAAATATCGACGTTTTGGAAATCGACGCAGCTTCAAACAACGGTGTTGATGAAATTAGAGATTTGAGAGAAAAGGTAAAGTATCCACCAGTTGTTGGAAAGTATAAAGTTTATATTATAGACGAGGTGCATATGCTTTCAACCTCTGCATTTAATGCACTGCTCAAAACTTTGGAAGAGCCACCTGCACACACAGTGTTTATTTTGGCGACAACCGAAGTTCACAAACTCCCTGCAACCATTCTTTCAAGGTGCTTGAGGTTTGACTACAAGCTCGTTTCGCTTGAGGACTTATCAAACTTGCTTAAAAACATTTTAAAGTCAGAAAATGTCACCTTTGATGAACAGGCAATAAACATTATTGCAAGGGCTGGTGAGGGTAGTGTTCGTGACACGCTTTCAATTGCCGATAGGTGCGTTTCTTTTGCAGGTAATGAGCTCACAGCGTCGAAAGTTATTTCAGTACTCGGTGTTTCAGAGCGAGAGGTTCTGATTAATATGACTGACAAGATTTTGGAAAAAAATGTTGGCGAGGCGTTAGTGGAACTTGACAAAGTTCTTTCTGCTGGAAAAAGTCCGCTTGTGTTTGCAAGTGATATGGTGTCTTACTTTAGGGATTTGCTCCTTATTTACACACTCAAAGCTGACTCAAGGCAGATTGTGGTTGTCAAAGATGACGTGTTTGATAAAATGAAAGTTCAGGCAACAGAAAAATCTTACTCTAGCGTGCTTAAGGCTATCGAGGTGCTCAGTGGAATTGAACAAGAACTCAGGTTCAGTGTTCAGCCAAGGATTGTCCTTGAAACCGCTATCATAAAGATTATCAGCGAAAGCTCGCTTCTTGAACGAGTTGAAAAGTTAGAGGAAACTGTTAAAAACTTTCCCAGATAAAAGCTTAGGTGCTCTAAAAGCCGAGATTAATAAAAAAAAGCAAATAATTGGCGTTCAAAAGCCTCAAGAGCAAGCTACGCAAAAGGCAGAACCTCAGGCAGAGGTCATTGACTTTGATAGCGTCAAGTCTGCGGTCGCTCCAAACTCTGGACTTGACCAAGGCTTTAAGCTTCTTGGTGAAATGCTTAGATACTTTAGGCAAAACAGGCTTATGCCACTGCTTATGATTTGTAGAAATATTCAAAAGATTGAAATTTCTGGTGGTGTGGCAGAAATTAGTTCAGAACAAGACGAAGTTTATGAATTGATTTTAAACGAGGGCTACAAGGCTGAGATGGATAAGTTTTTTGGGAAGAGTGGCTTAAGCTTTAAAATTAAAGAAAAAGAACACAAGATTAGCCCGATTGATGTTTTAAACGAACTTGTCGGCGGAAAACTTGTGATAAAGTAAAAAATCATTTGATAAAAATTTTGAAAATTATATAATATGTTTAAAGGAGATTATTATGGGTAAAAATTTTGGTGGCTTTGGTGGCGGAATGGGCAATATGCAAGCAATGATGCGTCAAGCTCAAAAAATGCAACAAGATGCTATGAAGGCAAAGGAAGAAATTGAAAACAGCGAGTTTGAGGGCGTTGCAAGCAGTGGACTTGTCAAAATCACAATCAATGGTGCTTTTGAAATGGTTTCTGTTAAAATCGACCCATCAATTGTTGACGCTGAAGATACAGAAATGCTTGAGGACTTGATTGTTGTGGCATACAACGATGCAAAAGCAAAAGCAGATAAAATGAAAGGCGAAAAACTTGGCTCATTCGGAGGTCTTATTTAGTGGACCTTAATCAAATTGAGCCAATCGCAAGGCTGGTTAACGAGTTTTCAAAACTTCCAAGCGTTGGCAGAAAAACTGCTGAAAGGTATGCCTATCACATAATAAGAGCAACTGACGAGCAGGCAAAAAACTTCGCAGATGCAATATTAAACTTAAAATCAAAAATTAAGTTTTGCGAAGTTTGCGGAAACTATACCGAGGTTTCTCCTTGTAGGGTTTGCAGAACAAGAGAAGCAAAAATCCTCTGCGTGGTAAAAGAACCAAAAGACGCAATGGCAATCGAAAAAACTGGCGGTTTCAAAGGTCAGTACCACATTCTGCACGGAACAATCAATCCACTAGCAGGTGTCGGTCCAAATGATATTAGGATTAAAGAGCTCCTTTCAAGAATTAGCACTGGCGAAACTGAAGAGGTTATCATTGCAACCAACCCAGATGTTGAGGGCGAGGCAACAGCAATGTATATTGCAAAGCTTTTAAAGCCTCTTGGCGTAAAGGTTTCAAGAATTGCACAAGGCGTGTCTATGGGTAGCGACATTGAGTACGCTGACGAAGTTACGCTTTCAAAAGCACTTTCTGACAGAAAAGAAATTTAAACATACCGCTTGGTGTGTTTTTATTTTTGAAAATTTGACGGCAGAATATATAATTTGCTAAAATTTGGTCAATATTTATTTGTAAAATATGGTTTTTGACTATAAAATGAACATAGGAGATTATTATGGACTTTACACTTGCAATGAGTTTAAAAGAACTCAAAAAACGTACATCTAAAAGATATTACAAGGGCATTAAGTTTTTAGCCCCAGAATCTAGGGAAATTAGAAGACTTTCAAATAAAGATTTGCTCGTTTTGTTGCACCTGACAAGGGCGGCAAAATTGTTTGATACCATTCATTTACGCCAAGAAAATGCTGTTAATTTGGACTTTAAAAAATATTTGGAACAAGAGAGTGCAAAAGGCAATCAAAAGGCAGTGCTCACCCAAAAACTCTTTGATTCTCAAAAGAGTATCTTTTCGCCTGACACGCTTGGCAATCAAACAATCCTTGCAAAAAACGTTAAGCGTCCTGCTGGCTTAAATTATTTTCCTGCCGACCTTGAGGTTGAGGAATTTCATGATATTTTAAACGTTATGCTCGACAGAAAAATGGACAGGCAAGTTGCTGAGATTTTAAATCAGCGTAGCGTTGTTAAAAGGAATGGCGATTTGCTGGAGGCGGTAGATTTTACTATTGCATATCCAGAGTTTAAGGAAATTGCTAGCGAACTTGACCAAGCTAGAGCTTTTTGCGATAACAAGAGTTTTTGTAAGTACTTGTCGCTTCAAATTGACGCAATCTTAAAAGCCGACCCAAAACTTGACGCTAAAGCCGATAAGCAATGGGCAAAGCTAGACGGCAAATGTAAGTTTGAATTCACCATCACAAGAGAATGTTACGATGAGGCACTTTCAAGGAGTGTTGTCGAAAACGAAGAGCTTTTTGCTAGGCTCAAAGAAAGGGGTATAGAGGTTCACACCAAAGATAATCTTGGTGCAAGAGTTGGTGTTGTTAACAAGCGAGGCACAAAACTTCTCAAAAAGCTCAAGGGGCTTGTGGATATTGCTTCAGAGTTTATGCCTTATAAAAACGAGTATAAAAACGAAATTGAGGAAAACAAAATTCCTCAAACAGCCGTTGATGTTGACCTTATTTTGCTTTCAGGTGACGAGGGTGCATACAGGGGAAGCATTGTTCTTGCTCAAAACTTGCCAAACGACGATAAGCCGTCGCTAAAAGTTGGTGGTGGTAGAAGAAATGTTTACCACAGACAAGTTAGGCTGTCTTCAAACAAAAAACTTTACAAGAATTTGATTGTGTCAGAGCAGTTTGAGCTTTATAACCCTGACGCCGACCACTGGGCAGTTATCTGTCATGAAAACACTCACTCACTTGGACCAAAACCAAGCAGTCTTGGAAAATTTAGCTCAATACTTGAGGAGTTTAAGGCTGATATGGGTATGTATGCTTTTCTTGACGAGTTTGTAAAAGCAGGCGAGTTCACCGAAACTCAGGCAAAGCAAATTATGGTAACAAGCCTTTCAAAAAGCTTTTTAAAGGGCAAACCAAATTTAACGCAAGCACACCGCACAAGGTCGGTTATGATTTGCAATCGTATGCTAACCGAGGGTGCAATTGAGGTGACTAAAGACACTCAGCTCAAGTTTAACTTTGACAAAATTCAAAAGGTTACAAAGCAAATGATGGCTGAAGTTGTTAGGCTTCAAATTGATGGCAAAGTGAAAAAAGCCGAGGAGTACATAAACAAATGGTTTGTTTGGACTGACGACATAGCAAGAGTTGCTGAAAAAATAAAAGAGTACAGCAAAACTCTCAATGGATATTTAATCACTCCACTTGCCGACAAGTTTATGACTAAGTCGTATGAAGACGAACTTCTTAAAAACATTGAAGATTAGAATTTTGTAGATTTGCTAAAACTTGAGTATAAGAGGGTTTTACAATGGAAAAAAGTTATAGTTTTAATTTGAAGACTATTTTAGACAATATGAGTATTAATGGTTCATCTATCAGGTATGGCAAGCAAGATGGTGTTGATAATATTTGGAAACAAATAATTGGAACAGAAGACCAAAATGAAAGATATAAATTAGTTGATCTCCTTATAGATAAAATGGAAGAAAATGCAAAAGCAAACGGATTTTGGCGTGCAGATGAAGAATTAAAAATTTCATTTGGTATTGGGACAAATGCCGTGCATTTAGATGATAGAAATGTTTATTATATGCTTTTTGATATTTTAAAGAAATTATATGAACTTAATCAAAAGCAAGAAGAACCACTTGTAGATGGCTCTTTATTTTACAATGCAATACATAACACCATAGAGCGTTATTTTGGTGAATACAATGGAGACTCAAAACTTAGATTAGACTTAACATCTTTAGATTTTGAAACGTTCAAGTATCCATCTGTTTCGATTTTAAAGGGAAAAGGTTGTGCAGCCTGCGTTGAAAAAGCGGCATTTGCTCACAATATGTGGTTGCTTTTTGGTAGAGAAAGTTATTATGTGGGTTCAACTTCATCAAAATTTAAGCATACAAATGATAATGCACACGCGTTTTGTATTGTTAGAAACAAGCAGGGGAAACTTGCACTATACGACCAAGCTCTTGAAAATTATGGTCATTTGCCAGATGACACCATAGATAAGATTTTACGAGGAGAGCCTTTGGTGATAGATAAGCCATTTAAAACATATGGAATTTATGCAAATGCTTGCAACTTCGGAAAAGAAAAATGTGATGAATAATAAAAGAGTATAGAACATCTATACTCTTTTATTATTACGAGACAATTACATATTACTTTTTTCTACAAGTTTTCGCTCTAGGGCCTCTTCTTTGCGTTTTATAAGGCGGTCTAGATTTTTATCAATTTGTTTAGGATCGGTTGAGTATAATCTTTGGTAGTCTTCAGTATTAGTTCTATCCATACTATTAATGTGTGCGTGATATAATTTTTTATACAAAAAAGAAGGGGCTTGCCCTTCTTGGAATTAGAGAATATTATGAGTATAAGATAATTTATAGGGAAAAATATATGAAGAATTAATTTTTTTGTAAGCTATTTGTTTCGACCAGTCTTATTGCTGGTCTAGTATATTTTATGTTACAAATCTTTAAATGTGCAAATTTTTATAAAATTTTAATAAATTTTTTAAAAAGTTGCTTCTTGTTTGACAACGGCTAAAATTTTCGGTATAGTTATGGTAACAAAGGAGAAATATTATGGTAGATAATGGTAAAGAAGTAAGAAAGCAAATATTAAGTTGCATCGGTTGCGTTGCTGCTGCTATCACAATTTTAACATATCTCATTTTGTGTATCCATTCAGCTTGGAACTTTATTGATGAAACGTCTTTCATCTACAACGTTTTAATAGTTGTTAAAACTTGGGCTCCACTTGTTGTTGTTGGTATCACCGGTCTTGAGTTTGTTGAAGACAAGAACTTAATTATCAAAATTGTGTTCTACGTTGCTATTGCACTTGTTGTAATATTTATGTTCTTCCCAAGTACTTGGACACAATTCGTTGGCGTTGTTAACAATGTTAGCAAATAAAAAAAGAGGTTATACCTCTTTTTTTTTGTGCAAAAAATTTAAAGTAAGAAAATTATAGGTTTTGTTTAACTGCTTTTCATACAAATATTAAGAAATTAAAATAATAAATGGCACTTGGACGTGTGCTTGCCTTGACACGGGTGTTTGTGTTTGAATTAATATTCAATTACTTCAATGTCTTTAAATGATACATTATCACAATCTGAGCCTTTTGGTATGTAAACTTTTTTAAGGTTTTTGCATTCGCTAAAAACAAACCAGCCATATTTTTTACACTTGGGTTGGAACTTAACTTCTTTTAATCCAGAGCAGTTAACCACGATAGACCAAACTGATTCTAAGTTTTCAGGCATTTCCAAATTTTCCAACATTTCATTATCTGATATAAGTATTCCTTCAAGTTTCTTTAGTGAGTTAGATAATTTAAGAATTCTAACATTTGGACAATCCCTAGCAAAAGAAGATTCTCCTAGAGTGAGTGTGGTGTCATTCATAATAATAGTTTGTAAATTCTTGCAGTAATCTAAGACATAATCTCCAATATACTTAACATTACTAAAATTGATGCCTCGAATGTCAGTGTTATAAAACGCATAGTTTTGAACAATTACGCAATCTGGGTGAAGAGTAATGTTTTTGTTGCTTCCGTTTTTATAGCCTGAACAGATGTAATATGGGTTGTCATTAATTTTTATATACTCAACGCCATCGACAACAGTTTTCAATTTTTCGGAGTTTTTGAATACGTCAGACTTAATTTTAGTAATTTCTCCATTTTCAACAATAACTGTTTCTAAGTTAGGAGCATTTTCAAAACATTCATCTAAAAATTCAACATTGTTTTTAAAATGAAGATATTTTAGTGGTAAGTTTTCTTCATTGAATATATATGAAATGTATCCCATAGGGTAGCCATTATATTCTTCTCTTGCAACAAATTTCTCAAGCTTATATCCCACACTATCTTCTTTGTAACTAATGTATGCCATATTGCAAGAGTCGTCAGTATAATATAATATGTTTTTAACATAAAAATCTTCGTCAGTATTGTTTGCAGTGTTTGAATCAGCGTCATTAGAACTATAAACATCTTCTTCGTCAAGGTTTTCCACATCACACAAAACAAATTCGTGAGGATAGCTTTCAAAAGTATCACTATATTCATAATGGCGTGATTTAAAGTTCTCATTGCCATAAATTTTTAGATTTGTTACATCTTTAGGGAATGAATTTGGTGAAACCCAAATGTCTGCGTTAGCAAAGTATAGATTTTTTAAGGACTTGCAACCACTGAATGCATCACCAACAATGTCTTTAATGTTGATAGGAAAATACAATGTTTCCAAAGATTCGCAATCCATAAAACAGAAGAAAGGAATTTCTTTTAAATTGTTGCCAAAAATAATCTTTTTCAGATTTTTAGAAGACGCAAAAGCCGAATCGTTCACACATACAACATTAGATAGGTCAATGCTTTCTAAAAGGCTATTGTAAAATGCTCTTGATGAAATATATTTAACATTGTTCAAATTAATTTTTCTAACCGCAGAATACGAAAATGCTCTTGATGCAACAACCAAACATTCTTTGTTAATTTCAAGTTCTTCAAGGCGGTTGTCGGTTATCTTGAGTAGTGCATAATAATTATTGTTAACAGTTTTAAGATATATTGCATCACTAGTGCGATTAAAAACCTTGCTTGACGAACCAAAAGATTCATCGTCAATTTGTTTAATTTCTCCAAAAATATACAACAAAGAGATATTAGGGTTGTTTGATGCAAATTTTTGAAGTTGTTCAACATTGCCCAAAAAGACAACAGCTTTAGTTGTTTCTTGTGAACTTGAACTATACAAGGAACTAACAGTATTAATTGGTTTTCCATCAATGGTTGCTGGAATAAACAATATTTTTTGGTTTGTATTTAATGTTAAGTTAAAACTGTCGCCTACTGCCTTGTCGACGTGATGACCTAAAGCTTCATAACTTGCTTTGTCAATGTGGGTGTATTTATTTTTAATTTCATCTACATCAAATTCAAAAACATCTTCATACGCAGATTTAAATTCGTTCCAAAGTTCAGGGCGAGGGTCGAGTATTTTTCCATAACCCTTTGACTTGTGCAGGGATAAGTGTAGTTTTGCTCCAATTCTTTCAAACAGAACATTCACGAAAGTCAGTTCAAACAGAAACTCTTCTCGTTCAAGATTAATAAATTTTCTGTTTTCAACAAAGAAAGATGCAAACTTTTTATCTCCTTGATACTTGTGTTTCATAACAAAATCATTATGAAACTCTTGAACTAATTCAACAACCCTGCTGTGATAAAGTGGGTCATCAGAGTTGCCACTTTCAAAATAAAAATCATCACTGATTTCCAATTCTCTAGAATATGGAATATTGGTTGAAATATCTTCTTCACTAATTTGAGCATTTTTTAGAAAATGTTTGTTAATCAGCATTCTCAAATTATCAATATATGGGTCTAGTTTCAATAGGTCAGCAGCAGCCTTTACACCTTTTTTCTCAAGAAACTCATCAGCTTCACTTGAAGTGTAAGAAGCCATTAATCCTAGCATTTGATAATAAAATTCTTCTTTAATTGAACGCATTTATTCACCTCTATAAGTTTTATATTTATCTTACTTGATTATACATCACAAAACAAACTTGTATCAAATTATTTAATAAAGAAAATAAAATTATTATGCGACTTGTTGCTTGTTCTCATTACTAAACTACAAACACAAAAGGTGGGGCAATATAAAAATTTCGCTTTAACAAAAAAACAAATCAACTTCTTTTTGCTAGTTAAGATAGAGAAATAAGTATTGTGATTGTTTGTTGTTTTTCTGTTTCTCTGCCTTTAGATGTTGTTTTTTATTTCTTCTCTTGTTAAGCACCTTTCACGGCATAAAATAACCATAAAAAAAGAATTAGGAACAAATTCCTAACTCTTTTGCTAGTTTTAAACGAACTGGGTCTTTCTTGTTTTTTAGCCTTGCATAGCTTCTTTGTAAAGAGCGACAAAGTCTTCAAGGCTGGTTTCTCTTGGGTTGCCTGGTCTGCAAGGGTCTTCCATCGCTTTCTTTGAAAGCATAACAATATCTTCTTCCTTGCAACCATAGTCAGCGATTGTTTGCGTTACGCCAACAGATGCAGAAAGTTCTTTAATTTTGTTAACTAATCTGTCGATAATTTTTGCTTTGGTTGGGCATTTTACGTTTTCGCCAAGTGCTTTCAAAATTTCAGCAAAGCGGTCACTAGATGTTTCTCCATTAAATTTCATAACAACTGGCAAAAGCATTGCGTTTGCAATTCCGTGAGGTGTGTCATAAACCGCACCAAGTTGGTGAGCCATTGAGTGAACAATTCCAAGACCAACGTTTGAAAATCCCATACCTGCAATATATTGAGCGTAGCTCATTTTTTCGATAGCTTCTGGGTCCTTTTGATTAACTGCTTTTTCAAGGTTTGCAAAAATGAGTTTGATTGCTTCCAAATGGAACATATCGCTCATAAGGTTTGCACCTTTTGTGATATAGCCCTCAATAGCGTGTGTGAGTGCGTCAAGACCAGTTGCGGCAGCGAGTGATTTTGGCATAGTTTCCATAAGTTCGCTATCAACAATTGCAACAACAGGGAGGTCGTTAGGGTCAACGCAAACCATCTTGATTTGACGTTCTTCATCGGTGATAACATAGTTAATGGTTACCTCAGAAGCTGTTCCAGCTGTTGTTGGAAGGGCAATGATTGGCAAGCCCTTGTTCTTTGTGTCAGAAACGCCGTTTAGCGACTGCATTGTTCTATCTGGATTGGTGATGAGGATTGAGATACCTTTTGCTGTGTCCATAGCTGAACCACCGCCAACGGTTACAATTGCGTCGGCTTTGAATTTTTTGCAAACAGCAACGCCGTCCAAAACGTTTTTGATTGTTGGGTTTGGCTTAACATCGCTATAGATAAGGTACTTGATTTTTGCTGTGTCCAAAAGGATTGTAACTTTTTGGACAACACCGCAGTCAACAAGAGCTTTGTCGGTAACAACCAATATATTTTTAAAATTTCTTTTTGTGATTTCTGGCACAAGGTTTTCTCTTGAACCTCTGCCAAAATATGAAAATTCATTAATGATAAATCTGCTCATAATTTTTCTCCTTTATACGCTTATTATATACTAATAGCAAATTTCTATCAAAATAAAAACCAAGCTGTGGCTTGATTTTTTAAAATTTTTAGTCTTTTAAAAGTGCTTTCATTTTTGCTTTGTAGCTTTCAACACCTGGTTGGTCGAACGGATTAATTCCAAGAAGATATCCGCTTGTTGCACAAGCGAGTTCAAAGAAATATACAAGGTATCCAAATGTGTACTCATTCACCTCGTCAACTTCAACAGAAACGATTGGAACTTTTGCTTCAACGTGTGCTTGGATTGTTCCTTGATATGCTGCACGATTAACGTCGTTCATCGTTTTACCTTCGAGGAATTTGATTGGATTATCAAGAGGAATGTTTGTAAAGGTGTTATCCTTTAATGGATTTTTAACATCAATAAATGTTTCAATTAAGATAGGTGTGCCATCTTGTACAAACTGACCAACAGAATGTAGGTCTCTTGAGTAGGCAACAGGGCTAACAAACATACCCTTGCCGTCCTTGCCCTCACTTTCAGTAAAAAGTTGCTGTAGCCAATAACCAAAAGATGTTAGTTTGCTGTTAAAGCTTGAAAATAGTTCTAGCTTTTTGCCAAGGCGTTTGTTTGCAAGGTGTCTGTAGATAGCGTACTTATATGCAGGGTTTGTTTCGATGTTTGTGTTATCAAACTCTCTGCAAGCGTCGTAAGCACCCTCTAAAACTTTTTTAACATTGATACCTGCACAAATAAATGGCAAAATGCCAACTGATGATAAAACTGAATATCTGCCACCCATACCATCAGGAACAGATAATGTTTCAAGACCATTTGCAACGGCGTAAGACCTGAGATATCCCTTGTCTTTAGATGTTGTGCAAACCATACGTTTTTTATAATCGTTTTTGTACTTATTTTTCATAAAGCGTTCAACAATGTTAAGAGTCGAGAGAACCTCAACCGTTGAGCCAGATTTTGAAATTACATTCACGGTAACGTCCTTGTCCTTAATTTGGTCGAGTACACTGCCAAGGTCTGAATAGTCAAAGTTAATACCAACAAAAACCACTTCAAGTTTGCTCTTTTTGCCCAGCATATCAATACCAGCTTTTGCACCAAGATATGAGCCACCAATGCCAATAACAAGCAGAACATCTGAGGTTTTTTCAATGTCTTTTGCAAGTTTTTGCACTTTTGCAAGTTCTTTTTTGTCATAAGTTATTGGATAGTCCACCCAAGATGTTCCATAGACTGTTCCAGAATGAAGCGATGTGTGTATTTCACTTATTCTTTTTTGATAATCTTTAGAGTAAAACTCTTTTTCATTTATTAAACAATGTTCAAAATTTAAATTCATCATTTACTCCTTTAGTTAAACAAACATTTTGCACCAAGTATTCCTGCTTCTCCACGAAGCTCGGCAACTATTATGTTCGCTTTATAGTCTATGTTTTTAACGTAGATATGGTTATTTACATACTTAGTTAGTGATGGCAGGATTACATCTTTTTGGTTTGATATTGCACCACCAATAATAATTGCTTCTGGACAGAAAATATTGTGAAGGCTCACAATGCCGTTTCCGAGGTTTGTTATGTATGTGTTGAACACCTCTTTTGCAGTTCTGTCAGTTTTTAAAAATTCAAAAATGGTTCTTCCGTCAACGTTTGAAAGGTTAAATTTGCTCCACATTTTTGAGTCAGGATTGTTTTGCATAGCTTGCTTTGTGAGTGAAACTAGTGCCTTTGTGCTGGCTAATGCCTCAAAACAATTTTTGTCACCACAAGTGCACTTTACCCCGCTGTCGGAAATTTTAATATGACCAATTTCTCCGCCATAAGGCGAGCTGTTTGCAAGCAGTTTTTTGCCAACAACAATTCCACCGCCAATTCCTGTGCCAAGCGTTAGCATAATAAAGTTGTCGTAAGGCTTGCCTGCACCAACATACATTTCAGCAAGCGTTGCAACATCTGCATCATTTGCGAGTTTGATTGGAATGGAAATATGCTTTTTTAGGTTTTCGACAAGTGGGTAATCTTTAACTTTTAGGTTACCAGAAAATCCGAGGATTCCGTTTTTGCAGTCAATAAGCCCAGGAGCACCAATACCAAGCCCTAATGCATCTGTGATTTTGTAGCCACTTGCTTGTTCAAGTTTTGAAACAAGTTCAAGTATGCTTTCTGTTAAATAGTTAGATTCTGGAACAGGGCAGGTGTTAACAAAAGATTTACACAAAAGATTGTTATCTTCATCAACAACACCACCTTTAATAGTTGTTCCGCCAATGTCAATTGCAAAATAAATATTCATAATTCACCTACTAACATTTTAGCATAAAAAACCTTAAAACTAAAATGAAAATAACCAAAAACAATCAAAAAATGCAATAAAAAAAAGAACTAGAGTTATTTCTAGTTCCTTGTTGTTAAAAATTCAGCGAATTTTTTTGGTGCGAAAGCAAGTGTGTCTGGCATATATCCGCAGTAAATATCAAGTTTTGGAAGGGTGAATGTTAAGTCTAATTTTTTAAGTTTTCCGCTTTCAAGGTCTTCTTTAACATATTCCTCTTGACAGTAACCAACACCATTTCCGCTTCTAACAAACTTTAGCATAGACTCAGTTGTCCATGCTTCGATAATTGGGTTGAGTTTCAAGCCCGCAATGGCGTTTTTGAGGAGTTTAACTTCTTCTGAGTTTTGTGAAGAAATGATTAGTGGCAAGTTTGAAACGCCATCAATGCCAAGCTTTTTATCGGTGTAAAACTTATCGGTTGTAACAAAACAGTGTGAGTAAGATGTTAGGTACTTGATTTCTGTTTTGTTCTTTTCAGTTGGGATTGGTTGGCTGTCTATCACGATATCAATATTTTGAGTTTGAAGCATATTGATTAGCTCTGGGATTGGCTTGCTCACGATTTCAATTTTTATGTTTGGATATTTTTGCCTGAACTCCGTGATAACCTCTGAAAGGAACAACACAGTAAGATACGATGGGATACCGATTTTAACCACACCAGTTTTTAGCCCTGCCATATCGGTAATGGTGAGTTCACCTTTCCAAATTGAATTGAATGCACTTGAAATATATTTGTATAAAATGTCCGCTTCGCTTGTTGCACTCATACCATTTGCCTTTTTGTAAAATAATTGAATGTTTAACTGCTTTTCAAGTTCTTTAATGTTGTGGCTGACAGCTGGCTGTGAAATATAGAGTAGTTCGGCTGCTCTTGAAATGTTCTGTGTTTCATAAACAACTAAAAAACTTTTGTACAGATTGTAATTTATATTTGAAAATTGCATAATATATTCTCCATTACTAAGCGTGCTTATTATAAATGAAAATAATTTTTCTGTCAAGAGGGTATAAATATAATTTATCATAAAAATCGCACAAATATTATTGATAAATTCTTTAAAATAGCAAAAATAGATTGATTTTTATATAGCCAGTCCTTATAATGAATATATGTTAGTAATTCTTTCAGGTGTGTCAGGCGTTGGCAAAAACACCGTAATTCAAAAATTATTAGAAAAATTTCCAAATATGCACTTTTTCAAATCTGCAACAACCAGAGCTCCAAGACCTGGTGAAACCCTTTATGATTTCTTTACGCCAGAAGAGTTTGAGCAGAAGAGAATAAATGGTGACTTTTTTGAGGTGGAGGAATCTCACGGATTTTGGTACGCCACTCAGTTTAGCGAGCTTAATAAAATTGTGAACAATCCACAAGATATATTCATAAAAGATATAGATGTGCACGGGGCTGCAAAACTCAAGGAGTATTTTGAGGATAAAGGCAAAGCAATCTTAATTTTTATTGATGCCCCAGACGATGTGCTTCACGAAAGGCTTATTGGCAGAGGTGAAAGTGAGGAAAGAATTGCTGTAAGGCTTTCAAGGGGAAAAATGGAAAGACAACACATTCCATTCTATGACATTGTTATTGAAAACTTGGACCTTGACAAAACCGTTGCAACAATCGAAAATTATTTAAGAGAAAAACTTGCAGAAGTTAACAAATAAAAAATAAACGGCACGATATTTGCCGTTTTTATTTTGGCATTTTAAGTAAATGAAAAGACCACTAATTTGCAGTGTGCCTCAAAGTTAGAAAATATTGAAGGTTCACTATAGATAAGCGGTCTTTTTATTATTTTTGTGTTTTCAATTGATTTTTCAGGTATTTTTTACGCATTTTGCGTTTTTTATTTCTTCATATTATCAATAGCCTGTGCGGTTTGGCTCATAAGTGAAGCGATTGTCATAGGTCCAACGCCACCTGGTACTGGGGTGTAATAGGAAGCTTTTTCATAAGCTAGGTGGTCAACGTCACCAACATTGCCCTCGTTGTAGCCAGCGTCGATAATGATTTGACCTTCAGTGAACCAGTCAGCTTTCACAAGTTCAGCCTTACCGATTGCAACAATAACGATTTTAAAGTTTTTAACCATATCTGATAGGTTTCTTGTTCTTGAGTGGGCAACGGTCACAGTTGCACCTGCTTTCATAAGCATAACAGAAAGTGGCAAACCAACAATTTGGCTCTTTCCAATCATTAAAACTTCTTCGCCAACAAGGTTAATGTTGTAAGCCTCAAAGAACTTCATAATGCCAAGTGCAGTTGCTGGAGCAAACATTTGTCTGCCTTGAGCAATAAGTCCAAAACTTTCAGCAGAAAGTCCGTCTACATCTTTTGAAGCAGGGATAAGGTTGAAACATTTTTGCTCGTCGATATTTTTTGGAAGAGGGTGCTGAACCATAATTCCAGCAAAACTATCATCTTCTGCAAGTTCTTTAATTTTATTTTCAACTTCTTCTTGTGTTACATCGTTTTCAAAGTGGAAGACTTCACAGCCTATACCAATGTATTCGGCTTTTTTCTTTTTCATATTGCAATAAACTGCTGAGCCGTAGTCGTCGCCAACGGATACGATAGCTAGTTTTTTGTCGGTTGGTTCTTTTTCAAATTTTTCTTTTAATGCTTCAATAATATCTTTTGAAGTCTGTTTGCCATCAAGGATTATGTTTTCCATAATTACTCCATATTTTCAAATTTTTCTTTCATTTCTTTTTGTTTTCCACAGCATAGCCTGCCCTCAGGGCACACGCCATAAGTGAAACAGCTAGGACCAAATTTTTCAAACATTTTTGGGTCAGCTTTTTTAACTTCACGGAGCATACTTGTCACAAGGTATCTGATTTCCCATTGAGCACGATTGCAGGTTCTGAGGTTGCAAAGGTGAAGCATTTCACGAGCGTTAACGGTTGTTACAAAATTGATTGCAGTGCCGTGAGGTGTTGCATAAATCATAAGGTATGGACTAACTCCCATTTCCACAAGCTTGTTATAAACTTTGCGGTTGTCTTTGATTGCCTTTTCAAAGTCTGCCTTGAGTTCTGCGTTTGCTTCTATTGATTCAGGAATAACAAACTTGTTGCTGTTTGCCATTTCAAAGATAGGAGCAGTTGAAAGAGCCTGCATACGATGCCTTGTGTAGTGTTTCAAAATAATGAGTGCAAAGTTTTCAACTTTGAAGGTATAGTTAAAGTGCTCGAGCATTTTTGCAAGCTTGTCGTCTTTTAAAGCGGTCTCAAAATCAAACTTGTCGTAACCGCACCATTTTGCAAATTCGTCAATAGCTTCGCCACCATTAGCGGTGTATGAAAGAAGCTCTGCGGTGTGCCTAACAAACTCAGGCTTGCCAGCAGTTTTTGACACTGGTGTGATTGCCTTTGATAGGTCGGCGGTGTAAAGTTTTTCATTCAGCTCAATCATTCCAGGGTATCTTGCGTCAAATTGTTCTTTTAGTTGCATACCAAGAGCATAGATTTCGCTGTAATGCTTGCCTCTGCCGTAAATCATTGAGCAGATTACGTGAATAAGTTCACGAGCGTTGCAAGACATATAAATATTGGTCTTTAAACCATAAGGCAAAACAAATCTTGCATCTTCAACAGGTATGCCTGCTTGAACAAATTTGTCGTATAGCTTAAACATCTTTTTGTAATGAGTTTTGAGAAGTTTTTGTTGTTCGTCGTTAAAGTCTTTTGGAAGATTGAAACCTGCGTTAGAAAAGTTTACGTATCTGCCTGACTTGATTGTGTATGAAGCCACTCTAAACTCAATTAAGTATTGTTCAATAAAAATACTAACATTGTTGAACGCAATGTTAAAGTAATGATGCTCAAGAACGGTTTTGTGACCAGAAGCCACCACCTTTGAAATAAGGTTAAGATTCTTTTCTTTGTCGGTTGCTTTTTTGTAAAGTTCAACAGCACTGCCTGGTCTTGTTGAAATTCTTCCACCGCAAGATACAATTCTTGCACCGTCTTTGGTTTCGCTTAAAATAAATGCACCTGTTTCATTAAATTTCATTTGTATGCTCCTTATGTTTTATATCATTACTATTGTAATAAATATCAAGGCTAGTAGTCAAACTCAAACCTCATAAAAATTGTACAAAAAACATTACCTAAACTAAAAACTATTTATATTAAATATAGAATTAAAAAATTTTTAAATTTGACTTTTTTGATTTTTTGTGTTAGGATACTTAACGTATCGAACAGCGTTATAGCGTAAAATTTCGAGAAAGGGATTTTACGCTGTTTTTATGTTTATATAAGTTTTCAGAGCACCTTTTCTTCATAAAGAGTCCATAAAAAGACTAAAAGGAGAAATTATGAACAATAATAAATTTTTAGAAGAAGTTAAGGTTGGAAAACTGCTTAGAATGTTTGCAATCCCTTGTGTTATTTCACTAGTGGTTCAAGCACTTTATAATATTGTTGACCAAATCTTTATTGGATTTACAAAAGGACTTGGCGAACTTGGAAACACAGCAACAGGCATTGTTTACCCCTTGACAGTTATTGCACTGGCAATAGGACTTTTAATTGGTGATGGTGTTGCTGCAAAATTAAGTATCAATCAAGGACAAAATAATAATAAGTATAATAGCAAAACTGTTGCATCAAACCTTTCGTTTGGTTTAATTATCAGTTTAATAATGATGGCTATTGGACTTATATTTGCTAAACCAATATTATCAGGTTTTGGAGCAAATAGAGTTATTATGCCATTTGCATTAGAATACTCTACATTTATAATAATTGGTTTTCCATTTTTCATTGTTGGAACAATTATCAATCCAATCATAAGAGCAGATGGTAGCCCTAAATATGCAATGTTTGCTATGCTAGCGGGTGCTATCACAAACATTATTTTAGACCCGGTATTTTTATTTGGTTTTGATATGGGAATGCAAGGTGCGGCACTTGCAACCTTTGTAGGACAAGTTGTTACTTTTGTATTGAGTGCGGTTTACTTGTTTAGGGCGAAAACTTTTAAGTTGAAATTATCTGACTTTATCCCTAACTTTAAAATACTTGGAAGCGTTGCTAAGCTTGGAATTTCTAGTTTCTTAACGCAAATTTCTATTGTTATTATTTCAGTTATTAACAATAACTTGATTTTGGGTTTGTTGCCAACAGATAATAGTGCAATAGGAATGCTAACAATTGCATTTAAAGTTTTTGGAATTGTAGTTAGTATAATAGTTGGTATAGCGTGTGGTGGTCAACCTATTATTGGTTACAACTATGGAGCAAGAAGATTTGATAGAGTTAAACAAACATTTAAACTCGTTATGACAACATCTTTAATTGTTGGACTTGTAGCAACTGGGTTGTTTTTGTTCTTACCAAAGCAAATATTTGCACTGTTCGGTTATTCACAAGTGTCTGAATTTGGTGTGAAATGCTTTAGAATTTATATGAATATGATATTACTTACTTGCTTTACAAAGGCAACAGCAATATTCTTCCAATCTATTGAAAAACCTGTAAAATCAACACTTGTAGCTATGTGCAGAGATTTGATTTTTCTAGTTCCTATAACATTCATACTATATAACTTTGGTGTTGATGCTTTCTTATGGTCAGCTCCAATAAGCGATATTTTAACAACAATATTAGCAATAGTATTTTTGGTTTTAGTTTTCAAAGAGTTTACCAAATTATCTGAAAAACCAGAAACAATGGAAAAATCAGTAAAGATTGAAAAATCAAAGCCTGGTTTAATTATAACTATTTCAAGAGAACACGGAGCTGGTGGTAGACAAATAGCTTTTGAACTTGCAAAAAAATTGAATATTCCTTGCTACGATAAAGAGCTTACATCAATGGTTGCAAAAGATACAGGTTTAGCAGTTGATTACATAAACAGGTTAGAAAGTAACGTTTCTCAACCAATATACGAATTATATTTAACAAAAACTCCAACAGCCATTGCAAGAGAAGCTCAAAACAATGTGCTTGAGGCTATTGCAAAGAAAGGTTCTTGCATTATTGTTGGAAGATGTGCTGATTATATTTTAAAAGAACATAATCCTTATAAAATTTTCATTTATGCAGATATGGAATATAAACAACAAAGAATTATGAATAATTATAAAGATGCTAAAAATACAGCATATGAAAACATACTGAAGTCTGACAAAAATAGAGCAAGATTTTATAATGAAACAACTGGTCAAGCTTGGGGTGCAAAAGAAAACTATGATTTGTGCATAAATTCAAGTATTGGTGTGGAAGAAACAGTTAATTTAATTTACAATTATCTCAGTAATAGAAAATAAAACGAAAAGAACTTTATCATTTTAAGGTAAAGTTCTTTTTTGTAGTTAAATATTTTAATAAATTATGGGTTTCTGTGAAAAGAATGTAGAGTTAATGAGATAGTGAAAATGGTGGCAGAGAAAATCAACATTAAAGATAAATGCTAAAAATTATGAAATGTAGTTAAAAAGATTAAAAGACACAATGTAAAATTTGCAAAATAAAAACCAGCAAGGTGCTGGTTTAGTTTTCAAGACCAATAAGGTAATCGGCTGAAACGCCGAAAAATTTGCAAAGATTATAAAGATTATCAATTGTTGGGAGCATTGTGTCGTTTTCCCATCTAATAATAGTGGAATCACTAACGCCAATTTTCAGTCCCAAACTCTTTGCAGATAATTTGTGTTCTGTTCTAAGTTCTCTTAATCTTTCGCCAAATACTAACATAAGTTCACCTATGTATAGTTTATGCGAAAACGCAGTAAAAATGTTGACTATTGCGAAAACGCAGTGTATTTTTAATATAGGGGTAAGTATGGATAGAGATATAAATACAAGAAAAATAAAAAATCTTATGAAAGAATATAAATTAACAATTGAAGAGTTGGCTAAAAGATGTGGTGTAAGTAAAAAAGAAATACGAAAAATAATGCAGGATAGAAAAGATTTTTTATACAATACTCTTTGTCGAATTTCTGAGTATTTTCAAATTGATATTTCTGAGTTAATTATTAAAGAAGAAATAGAGATTCCTAAGTTTTACACATTATAAAAAGACCATTATCGGTCTTTTTATCTTCTAATAAGCAAACCTTTCATTGAGTCGTGTTTGTTGTGCCTTGCGTAGATGTTATTGGTTTCTTCTTCGGTGCAACCAATGAGGATTTTGATTTCGCTATCGTTTGAAAATGTGTCAACGATAACGATTATTGCGTTTGCAGTTTGGTTTTCGTCAGTTCCTACCCAAACGTCAATGCCGTCGCCGTCGTCGGAAGATGTGCCCTCAAGGTAGCCATAGTTTGCTTCATAAATCCAGTTTTGCCACTTTGGGTGAGGCGTGCCCTTTGGTCTGTCGATTATTATTTTGTGGCTAGCAACCATATCATCAATAATCGCCCAAAAATCTTTAGTGTTTTGAATTTCGTTTTCCATTATTCTCCCTCCTTAGGTTTCTTTTTTTCTTCAATAAGCGAATCAATAAGTGAAAGTTTTTCGCTTTCTTGCATCCATTCTTCAGCAGTTTTGTTGATTAAAATTTGTGTTGTTTCCATATCCGCTTGAATTTCCATAAGTTTCACAAAGTCGCTGGCAATTTCAGGGTCAACAAAATCCTCGTTCAGTTTTTTGAGTTTTTCTTCAGCCTCTAGACTTCTAGTTTCCAGCTTTTTGATTTTGCTATCAGTGCGGTTGTGCTCTTTTCCAAGCTCGTAGACAGAAAGAGAGAGGAGAGGGTCGGATTCTTTAATTTCGTCATAATCAATTGGGTACTCAATCTTTTCTTTCTTTGGTTTGGCTTCGATTTTCTTGGTCACCTCTTGCACTTTTGCGGTGTCAGGATGAAAATAATGGTTGTACGTTCCATCAAAAAATATCACTTCATTTGGCTCAAAAATCAAAAGTTTGGTTGCAATTTTGTTGGTGAAATACCTGTCGTGCGAAACAAAAATTATCGTGCCAGTGTATGATAAAAGCAAACCTTCAAGTGTTTCTTTGCTTGTTATGTCTAAGTGGTTTGTTGGTTCGTCTAGAATCAAAACATTAGGTTTCTTTTCGAGTATTTTGCATAGTTCAAGTCTTACAAATTCGCCGCCTGAAAGGGAATTGAGGGCTTTGTTGACCTCATTTCCAGAAAATAGGAACGCTCCCAGCGAACTGCGGATTTCACGGTCGTTAAGTTTTGGGAATGTTTCGCTAAAATGCTGGTAAATGGTCTTTGAACTTGACGATTTTGACGCAAGTTGTTCAAAATATCCAATTTCCACGTGGTATCCGAACTTAAAGTGCCCAGAAAGTGGCAACATTTTTTCATTCAAGACTTTGAGTAGGGTAGACTTTCCAAGTCCATTTCCACCAACAATGCCGAGCCTTTCACCACGGAGCAGTTTGAAATCAATTTTTGCAAGCGGAGAGTTTTTGTCATAACCAATTTTGAGGTTTGTGCAAGAAAGAACTTCCATACCACTTTCAGTTTCTGGTTTGATTTTGCTTTTGAAAGCACGGTTATCATTTTTTTCTGGTGGCGGAATTATTTCTAACTTTTCAAGATATTTTATTCTAGACTGCACTGCAGGGGCTTTTGTTGCTTTGTACCTAAAGCGTTCGATAAATTCTTTTATGTCGGCAATTTCTCGTTGCTGTGCTTCATACATTTTAAGCTGACTGTCGTAGTTAGCTTCTTTGGTCTCTAAAAACTTTGTGTAGTTGCCAGCATATTTCGTGAGCTTTTTGTGTGAGATTTCGTATACTACGTTGATTGTGTTATCGAGAAATGCTCGGTCGTGCGAAACGATTACAACCGCTTTTTTATACTCAGAAATAAAGTCTTCGAGGAAGTTTACTGCGTTAATGTCGAGGTGATTGGTTGGTTCGTCTAGTAGCAAAAGGTCGGGCTTTGACAAAATGAGTTTGATGAAAGCAATCTTGGTTTTTTGACCACCCGAAAACTCGCATAGCTTCTTATGTTTGTCGCTTTCAGAAAAACCGAATGATGAAATAACTTTTGCGAGCTCGCTTTTATAGGTGTAGCCATCTAATCGTTCGAATTCTTCCTGAAGCTTAGAAAACTGGGTTACTAATTTTTCGGTGTATTCACTTTCAAGTTTTTGCTGAATGGTGGAAAGTTTTTCTTCAATGTCTGTTATCTGCTTGTAACACTTCAAAAGCTCGTTTTCAAGCGTGATTTCTTCATCATCAAACGTCATTTGGGCAAGTGTGCCAATAGTAGGGCTACCTGTCCTTGAAAAAACGACAGGTGCATTGTCTTCTTGATGAAGTTCAATGTTGCCTGTTAATATCTTGAGGAGTGTGGTTTTTCCACTACCATTTCTGCCAATGATTGCAATTTTGTCGTGGGTGTTAACTTCAAATGAAAAGTTTTCGAGCAAGTTTTCGCCGTTATACCCAAAGCTAGCACCAGTAATCTTGATTTGCATAATGTGTCCTTATAACTATTTCTGATAGTATTTTAATTAAAAAACGTTGCAAGTGCAAGGCATTACCACTAATTATGTAATAAAAAACCAAAATAAAAACAATCCGTGATTGTGCGGATTGCTTGTGGGTTAAATTAACACGATAGAAATTAGGTAGTCTCTTTTGATGAGCATTTTTCCACTTGTGCCTTTCAAAAAGAGTGGTGCGTTTTTGTCGTTTGCGTCGAACTCAAAACTAACATATTCGTTATCTACATTTGTGATTACACCAGCAAGTCTTAGTGGGGCAGAGCCTGATGTTGTGTACTGAGCAAGAGAGATTGTGATTTTGCATGGTTTGTTTATATATTCTTTAATCATAATGACCTCCATTTTTTCCAGTATAAAATTTTAAAAATTTAGTGTCAACAAAAACAATATGTAAAAAAAACAGGAAATAAAAAAAACAACCATAATCGGTTGCTTTTATTTGTTATTTTTTGTCGCCATCGTTTAAATACAATATGCCAAGAACGTGTTCTCCGCAGTGTGATGTAATTGTTCCGCCAGCAACAGTTTCGTAAATTGTTTCAAACCCCGCATCTTGTAACGCTTTTTTTGCGTTTGCAATCATTTCAGGGGTGGCTGTTGTGTAGGTCACAAAACCAATTGATTTATCTGGCGTGTTAAACTCCGCAAGCGTGTCTTTGCAATAATCAGCAACAACTTTTTCCATCTTGCCACGATATTTTTTTGCTGGCTTAATAAAGCCATCTTTTAGCACGAGTTGAGGTCTGATTTTTAAAAGGTTTGCTCCAAAGAAAGATAATGCACTGCATCTGCCACCTTTGTATAGGTAGTCAAGGCGTTCAACAACAAAACTTGCCTGAACACTATCAACTCTTGCCAAAACTTTGTTATAAATTGTTTCAGCATCTTCGCCAGCGTCTGCGAGTTTTTTTGCGTATAGTGCAAGTAAGCCAATGCCTGTAGAAAGCGACATTGAGTCGATAACATACACATTTTTTAAGTTTTCTGATACTGTTTTTGCGTGTGCACAAGATGAAGATAGCCCAGAAGACAAGCAAATATGCACAATTGCATCGTGAGTTTTCAAAAGGTCTTCAAAGTGTTCTTTATAGGCAGATTCGTTAATGGCACTTGTTTTTGGCAATTGTTTTGTTTCTTCAACGAACTTGAATATTTTTGCAGGAACTTCTGCATTGTCGGTTACCATTTCATCGCCAAGAATAACGGTGTATGGAATAATTTTTATATCATTTGAATCAATTTGTTCCTGTGTGAGGTCACATGTTGATTCTGTTGAAATTGCAATTTTCATAATTTTTCTCCTAACGATATAATTATACTATTTAAAAAAGTGTTGTCAAAACATTTTTTTTAAACTTTTTTTCGCGATTTGTTAAAGTTGGGACTTTTGCACAAAAGCAATTAGTTTTTTTAATTGAAATATTATAGGTGTTTTGGTATAATGAAAATGCTGGAATTACGGCAAAATTTGTACAAGGAAGTATTTTATGGAAATTTTTGAAGCTCTTGCAAAAGAGTTTAATATCAAAGAAGAATATTCGCAAAACCTAATTAGTCTTTTGGACGAGGGTGCAACCATTCCATTCATCGCAAGGTATAGAAAGGAAATGCACGGAAGCCTAGACGACCAAGTTATTCGTGCTTTTTCTGACAGGCTCACATACCTCAGAAATTTTGAGGACAGAAAAAAGACTATTGTTAAGCAAATCGACGAGCAGGGTAAACTCACCGACGAGATTGTTAAAAAGTTAGATGAGGCAAAAACACTCACCGAACTTGAAGATATCTACCGCCCATACAAGCCAAAGAGAAAGACAAGGGCAACCGAAGCTATTGCAAAAGGGCTTGAACCACTTGCTGATATAATTATGGCACAAAAACCAGAGGGCAAAACTCTTGAGGAAATTGCAACTCCTTACGTTGATGCAGAAAAGGGTGTTAAAACCGTGGAAGAAGCAATTCAAGGTGCAAAAGACATTATTGCTGAAAAAATAAGTGATGATAGCGACCTCAGAAAAGAACTCCGTGCATTTATGCAAAAAACGGCATCTATAACCTCTGTTATCAAGAAAGAAAAAGAAACCAAAAAGTCTAAAAAACAAGTTATCGACAACTCTGACAAGTATGCCGACAAAGAGGGCAGTGAAAAAGCAACTTCTGCTGACACCTACGCTGTTTACGATGGATTTAAGCAAGAGGTTGCAAAAATCCCATCTCACAGAGTGCTTGCAATCAATCGTGGCGAAAACGAGGGATTTTTGAAAGTTGCTCTTGATTATAGCGAAGAAAAGTGCTTGGAAATTATTGAATGCCATTACAAAATAAAGGACACAATTTTTGCTGACCTTTTAAGAGATGTTCAAGCGGATTCGTTTGAAAGGCTTATCTCCCCAAGTATCGAAAGAGAAGTTCGCTCAGACCTTACTGATATGGCTAATGAGCAAGCAATCCATAATTTTGAACTTAACTTAAAGCCTTTACTTATGGAAGCTCCACTAAAAGGTAAGAGAATTTTAGGTTTTGACCCTGGCTACAGAATGGGTTGCAAACTTGCTGTTATTGACGAGAACGGAACAGTGCTTGACACAAATGTGATTTATCCAACTGAGCCATTCAAAAAGATTGATGAAGCAAAACGCATTATGACAATGCTCATTTCAAAGCATAAAGTTGACGTTATTTCAATTGGCAACGGAACAGCAAGCAAAGAAAGTGAAATTTTTGTTGCTGACCTTATTAAAAACTTAGAGAGAAAGGTTGGCTACGCTGTTGTTTCTGAGGCTGGTGCATCTGTTTACTCAGCATCAAAACTTGCCGCTGAAGAGTTCCCAGACTTCAATGTAAACTTGCGTTCTGCCGTTTCAATTGCAAGGCGTCTTCAAGACCCACTTGCAGAACTTATTAAAATTGACGTTAAGTCAATAGGTGTTGGTCAATATCAACACGATATGCCACAAAAAAGACTCACTGAAGTTCTTGACGGCGTTGTTGAAGACTGCGTTAACGCTGTTGGTGCAGATATCAACACTGCAAGCCCAAGTTTGCTTAAACGTGTTGCAGGACTCAATGAGGGTATTGCAAAAAATATCGTTAGCTACCGAGAAAAGAATGGTGCGTTCAAAACAAGAGAAGATATGCTCAAAGTGCCAAAACTTGGTGCAAAAGCTTACGAGCAATGTGCAGGCTTTTTAAGAATTGTTGACGGGGCGGAAATTTTGGATAACACCTCTGTTCACCCAGAATCTTATGATGGTGCAAGAAAACTTCTCAAAGTCTTCAAAATGACTGAAGAAGATGTTAAGAACGGAAAGGTTGCAAAACTTCCAGAATTAGTTGCCGAATATGGCGAAGAAAAGGTTGCAAAAGAAGCAGGCTTAGGTGTTCCAACAATGCAAGACATTGTTAGCGAACTTGTAAAACCAGGCAGGGATATTCGTGAAGAAGCAGAACATTTAGAGCTTAGAACTGACGTGCTTGGAATGGAAGACTTAAAAGAAGGTATGACACTCAAGGGCACTGTCCGCAATGTTATCGACTTTGGTGCGTTTGTTGATATTGGTGTGCATCAAGACGGACTTGTTCATATTTCAGAAATTTGCGATAGATTCATCAAACACCCAAGCGAAGAACTCACAGTTGGTCAAATTGTGAAAGTAAAAGTTATTTCAATAGACCTCGCCAAAAAGCGTATTGGTCTTTCAATTAAAAAAGCTGGCGACGAAGAATAAATTAACAAATAAAAAGCACACTTGTTAGTGTGCTTTTTATTTGTTAGATTTTAAAATATCAAATTTATTTTTAATTTTATCAATAGCTAGGTCTAGTGGGTTAATAATTGATTTATTAATTCTATTTGCACAGTTATTATAAAGAATAGGGAGTTCTGTGCAACCAAGAATAATTGTTTCTTCTGTTTTACCATTCACAAAATCTACAAACTTAGAAACGACTTCGTCCGTTATGTTGTTTTGTTTTACACATTCAATAAACTCTCTAACAATTTCAAAATCAGCCGTGTCGTAATTTAAAGAAATATTATTCTTTTTAAAGGTGTCTTCAAAAATATTTGAGATGATTGTTCCTTCACTTGCAAGCAAGTATGGTTTATTAACATTATTTATCATGCAATAATCTGCTGTGATTTCAATGATATGATGAAGGTGTCTTTTAAGAGATGGTAACTTCTCATAAATTCTCTCTAGGAATACGTGTGATGTATTGCAAGCAAGAATAATATCTGTTGCACCCGCAGAGATGAGATGTTTTAAACTATTAACCATTTCAGTTAAAAGAGCATCAGTTTTATCGTTATAAAGAATTGAACGTACTCTGCTTGGCATTGTGCAGTTATTATCAATGATTATTCTAGGCCTATCCCATTCTTTTTCTGCAGGAAATTTTTCAAGAATATTTTTAAACATTTCAAGTGTTGCGTAACTTCCCATACCACCTAAAACACCAATGACTATATGGTCGTTATAGTTGTTTTCAATCCACTTTTCAGCACGGTAATAATCATCAGGTGTGTCAATTTCTTTTGTTCTAATAAACAAATGTTTTTTTGGTAAAATTGGCTCAAGCATTTGATAAACGTGCTTTTCAGAAGGAATAATGTTTTCTGTTTTTATGCAACAAATACCAGTCCACTCATAATCGCCGGTTTCTCTTGAGAATGAAACAACGTCACCATTATCATCAACAGTTAAAAGCACAGGCCCGTCTGAGTCGATTTTTGTGCCACAAATGCATTCATAGTTAAGAGTTAAAAGAGTTTTCATATCTTCAGGGTGAACCAAAAGGTCTCCATCAATAGTCAAAATAAACTCTGCTGCACCAGGAAGTGCTTTGCAAACACTTGCTGCTGTTCCGTTGTGTTCATATTCGTGATTAAAAGCAAAAGTAACGTCTTTTCTGTAGTTTTTAACAACTTCCATAACACGTTCAGCTTGATAACCAACAACCACTCTAACATCTTTAACATCATTAAGTTGCTCAAGAGTTCTAATAATTAGTGGTTTGCCGCCAACATTAACAAGTGCTTTTGTTGTGCCAATACCAAGACGCTTTCCCATTCCAGCACAACTAATAATAACGGTTTTGTTTGTAATCATATTTTTCTCCTAAATAAATTTTTTCAAAAAATCCACAAGTGTATGTTCATCATAAATTGCGTGTGTGCAACATCTTAAAACCGCTGGAGCAATTTCTCTAACAGCTCCAAAACCTATGCCGATTTTTGCCACACTAATCATTTCAGCGTCGTTGTTGCCATCGCCAACAACAATAATGTTTTCGCCTAAAGACTCAACGGTTTCTTTTTTGTTAATAATTTTATTTATTCCAAGTAAGGCATCACCATCAGTGCTTGCATTTGAACAATAACAGTGGTCAGCTAGCCCAAGTTTTTCCATAAGTTTGCAAATCCAACAATCTAGGTTTCCAGTCACGACATAGCACTTTTCTTTGTTTTGTGCAATAAACTCAGCAAGTTCTTCGTTGAGTTTTATGTTGTATACAATTTCTTGAACCTTACTTATTGGAAGGGTAGATAAAATTTTAACTCTTCGTGTGAAGCTCTCTTCAAAAGGAATTTCACCAAGCATTGTTGCTTCGGTTAATGCACGCATTTCTTCTTGCTTTCCAACTTCAATAGAAATCTTTGGCAAAATTTCCTCTTTTGTTATTGTTGAATCCAAGTCAAATATAAATTTGTAGTCAGGCATTATATGTCTCCTTTACTCATTAAGTGTTCAACGATTAATTTTGCAGAATCACCACTTTCAAAAACTTCATAAAAATCAAATAACTTATCAAGATCTTTGATATATTGTTTTGAATTAAACGTTTCCACTGATGAAATCAGTTCATCAAATGTTTTTGAAAAAGGTATTCCGGCTTTTGCTAAATCAATGTATAAACCTCTTTCTTTTTTAATGTATTCATCATAGTCAGGTGCAAAGAAGAAAGCTGGTCTTTTTGTTAAGGTGAAATCAAGTAGCATGCTTGAGTAGTCAGAAACAACAACATCTGCTGCAGACAAAATTAGCTGAGAGTCTGCTTCTTTTGTTAAGTTAATAACATTTTCAAAACCCTTAAGGCTAGTTATTGATGTGTCGTTTGGGTGCAATCTCACACAGAATACAAAATCATTATTAAATTTCTTGTTAAGTGTGTCAACTAATTTGTCTGGATTAAAGGTTAAATTAGTATAAAACGACTTATCCTTTCTAAAAGAAGGTGCATATATTACAATCTTTTTGTTTTCGATATTATATTTTTGCTTAAGTTCAGCAATTTCTTTTTCATTAGGCTTAAACATAACATCGTCTCTAGGAACACCGTATTCTAAAATCTCACCATCATACCAGAAAGAACGTTTTATAAGTTCGGTTCTTTTTTGGCAGTTAGAGAGCACATAATCTGTAATTTTGCCGTCATGCTTAGCTGCTTTAATATAATCTTTAGATAGTGAGCTTTCAGCATCTTTTTCTATGCCCTTAAGCATAAGTCCACCATGCCAAGATTGAATATAAATTTGTTTTTTTCTTTTAAAGAGTGGTTTTGGGTTGTTTCTAATGTTGTCAATCCAGAGCTTTGCTGTGATTAAGTGATAGTAGTGTTTAAGCGAACCATACTTAACTTTTTTGATGCTTGCAGGAATGCTTGCATCATCAAGGTTAGAAACAAACCAAACAAGTTCATATTTGTCGTCTTTTAAGAACTCTTCAGCTAAATATTTTGGATTGCAACCATAGCCTTTTCCCGAAAAATTACAAAAAGTTATTTTATTTTTCTTTATGGGGAATAAATAAAAAACAAGAGAAATGGTGTGAAATGTGATTTGTTTAATTTTTCTTAGCACTCTTTTAGTTTTGTTTATAATTTTTCCCATAACTTTTCCTTTTTTGAGGGATTTAAAAATTTCTTTAAATTCAGGTGTTTTAAAGTAAACAAAAATAAATATTATGTTTGGCACAACTAGGCAAATGCAACCCTTTACAATAATTTCAGGGATACCTTCTAGTGACACTATGCTACAAATAAAGTATGTAACAGAGATTGCCACTATGGTTGTGCAAAGATAGAATAATTGTTTGAGGTAATATTTTGTTGGTTTTTCTTTCATATACTTTTTGAAAAATATATGTGTTTCCCATGGAAAGCCAACAAGCACATATCCAGCAATTGTTGAAAGAATAATTCCTTCAAACCAGCCAAAGTATGCAGAAATAAGTGTACCCACCAAATTGACTGCTGAAATGGACATTGGCTTAAACCTATCTTCGTGCCACATTCCAAGAGCGTCTTTATACATTCCTGTTACACCACGCATTTCGCTTGAGTAGAACAAAACAACCAGGCAAATAACAACGGATAATGGAAGCATATTTGTTTGTTTAACCCAAACGTTCATGAATGGTTGGTATAAGCACATCAAACAAATTGAACACCAGCCAACTATCCATGCAAAAACAAACAGTGTTTTGTTGAAGAATTTTTTATTTTCTTCTTTTGAATCAACAATAAGGCTGTTTCCAACACCAGCAACCATTGATTGTTTTATTATTGTGATAAAGCCTTGTATTGCTGTGATTATGTAATAGTAGTTATTGTATTTTCCAAGAAGGGTTAGTCCCAAAAATGCACTGATGCAAATGTTGTCGATTGATGACTGAACAACATATCCAATCCTGTGCAAGAACAAAGCCGATATCTGTTTTTTGATGGCATTTTTTTGTTCTTTTGGAACTTGACCTTTGCAGAAGTACTGAGGATACTGCTTTTTTGTGATGATAGCAGTTAAAATGTTAACAGCTAGTGTTGAAAGAGGCAAGAAAACAATGTAAGCGTAGTAGTTTTTAAAGCAAAGCAAAACTACAATTTGTGAAACGTACATCAAGGTTGATGTCAAAATATGAATCTTGCTGGTTATATCATTTTTTTGATGTGCTGAAAGAAGCGATGACTTGTAAGCAAAGAAGAAGTAGCTTATAACATTGTTTGCTAAAAAGACTAAGTATAATGTGTAGAGATTAATGTCTGCCGGGTGTGAGCCTTTGATAAAGAATTTTAAGAAAGGCATAATGGCAAGACCAACAGTTAAAACAATAATACCAATGACACGATATATTTTTTTGTAAAGATTGAGCAGAGCATTAATGGTTTCGGTATCATCTTCGGCAATTGGCTTATACATACTATAGACCATTGCAGTTCCAAAGCCAAGTTCAGCCAAACTTAAAATGTTTAATATCGATGAAAATAATGAGTTTAGACCAAGATATTGCACGCCCAGTGTTTTTATAATTATGGTTCGAATTACAAATGGAAAAAGAATGGCAATAATTTTGTTTATTGAGCCAAACAGAACATTATTTAGTGTATTTTTGGTTTTGTTTATTTTCATAAAGTCCTTCTTTTACCATAAATTTACTATCTCATTATAGCACAACACTATATAAATTAGAAGGAAAAACATAAAAATTATAAAAATTTGGGCAAAAAAAGACCTCTCGGTCTTTTATTTGAATCTGTAAAATCTATAAAATATTCTGAAGTATCTAAAGAGTGCGATTTTTATTTTTCTTTTTAGGCTGAAAGACTTTACAAAGTCTTTATAGATTTTAGTTAAAATTTTGAATTTTTTGAGAAGTTCCTTTCTTAAGTCTTTTTTAAAATGGTAGTATTTATAAATTATTGATGAAAGATATGAGTATAATGTTTCTTTTTGAAATTCTGGCATATTTTCAAAAAATGCAAGCCTATCATCAAGAGCTTCAAAAATATGCATATTTCTTTCTGTGAAAACAGAGTGTGTGATGCTGTTTGCTCTCTGCAAGTAATAATAGTATGGCACATTTTCAAAGCATATTTTTTGGCATCTATCAATAACGTGATGTGTCACAAATTCATCTTCATTGATTTTGCCAACAGGAAAACGTAAATTATCAAATATTTCGCGTTTATAAAGTTTGCCCCATGCAATAACAAAGTTTAATCGATGCTCTTTAAAAAGTTGCTCAAATTTGTTCTTAGCATCAAAACATAAAATTTCAGAAGATTCAGCCTTGGTGGTGTCAACTTCTTCATTTTCAACAACTTCTTTGTAACCAACTATTGAAAGGTCTGCGTTTGTGTCAACAATATTTTTGTAAAGTGTTTCAACAAAGTGAGAGTTTATGTAATCATCGCTATCAATAAAAGTAACAAAGTTTCCTTTAGAAGCTTCAAATCCAGCATTTCTTGCGTCAGAAAGTCCACCATTTGTTTTGTGAATAACCTTTATCCTCTTGTCTGTTTTTGCGAGGTCGTCGCAAAGTTTAGGGCATTCATCAGGACTGCCGTCGTCAACTAAAATGATTTCAAGGTTGTTGTAGGTCTGACTTTTTATTGTGCTAACACATTTTTCTAGGTATTGTTCAACTTTGTAAACAGGAACAATTACACTGATTAGTTCTTTGTTTTTCATAATTTCCTTTATTTTGAAAATATCATTTTTATTTTTCTTAAAAGTACCAATTTTCTAAATTGTTTTTTAACAAGACATTTCCAAATGAGAGTAGTTTTTTTGTCGATTTCTGGATATATGCTTAATGCAAATTGAACTTCTTTGTTGCTAGTTAGTTCTTTTAAAATTTTAACAATCTCTTTTGTTTTTGTTTTAGATTTTATTTTTTCTTCAATAACACCAAAAATATGACGTATTATGAACCTAGAGGTTAAATAATTTGCGTTTTTTGAGTTTTCACCAAATAATTTAGATAGTAGCAAATATCTTGTTTGGATATTATTAATTCTTTGATTGATTAAAGAAATTCCGTCTTTGTGGCTAAGCGATGCGTCGTTTAAATAGTAGACATATTGTGGTTCAGGAACAACAACCAAACTTTTAACATTGCAGAAGTATTTGAGGTTAAAAATTTCATCTTCGCCAAAGTTTGTGTTTTCAGGGAAGCCTTCTTTAATCATTTCTTTTTTGTAAAGCTTGCAATATGGTGGCATAAACACTCCACTGCAATAAACTTCAACAAAATCATCTAGGTTTTCAGGAAAGGTTAAAACTTTTGTGGTCTCTGAACCTTCAATTGTAAAGATATCTTTTTTTCGTTCAGAAATTAATGAACACATTGCAGCGTCTGTGTTATGCTTAGTGATTGCTTCGTACATACATTTGACGTAATCAGTTTTTACTTCATCATCAATATCAACAAAACAAATATATTTGCCTGTGGCTTTTTTAATGCCTTCGTTTCTAGCAGAAGAAACACCACCATTTGTTTTGTGAATAACTTTTATTCTTTTATCTTTTTTTGCATAAGTATCAAGCATTTCAGGGGTTTTGTCAGGACTGCCATCATCAATAATCAAAATTTCAAGATTCGTGTAGGTTTGATTGATGACGCTTTCAAGACATCTTTCGATATATTTTTCTGCCTTGTATGCTGGGATAATTATGCTCACTAAATCGTTTTTCATAATGGTTTCTCCGAATTTATGTTAACATAAAACCTATTTAAAGTAAATGAAAAAAGAATATTTGTCGAAATTAGATTTTATTCTTTAAAGAAATATGTTATTATAATTTTAGTGAGGTTTTTATGAAGAAAAAAAGTTACCTTTTAGGAAGATTTAAGTTTGTAAAATTTAAAGATATTTTATCATTTTTTGTGCTTGCTGTTGTCTTTGTGCCGGCAATGATTGCAAAAATTTTTATTCGCAACTTTTGGCTTGTGTGTGAAGACAGAAATGAAGCACGTGATAATGGATATTGGTTGTTTAAGTATATAAGAGAGCATCATCCAGAAATTAAGGTGGCTTATGCAATCAACAAAAAGGCACCAGATTATGCAAAGGTTAAAGACCTTGGAAAAGTGATTTCATTTGGTTCAATGAGTCACTGGTTTTGGTATTTAGTTGCTGATAAAAATATTTCATCACAAAAAAATGGCAAACCAAATGCTGCGTGGTGTTATGTTTTTGAAGTTTGCTTAGGACTCCGCAAAAAGAATAGATACTTTTTGCAACATGGTGTAACTATGAGCTTTGTTGAGTTTTTACACTACAAAAATTCAAAATACCACAGATTTTTCACCGTAACCAAAGATGAACATAACTATATCGTTGAAAATTTTGGCTATAAGCCAGAGCAAATTAGTCTTGCAGGTTTTTCAAGATACGATAGCCTTTCAAATGACAACTTGAAACCAAAACAAGTTTTAATTATGCCAACTTGGAGAAACTGGATTGCTAGAGAAGTTGAGTGCGAAAAATATGAAGGCACAAAAGTTTTTGAAGAAACTGAATACTTCAGATATTGGAACGGCTTTTTAAACAACAAGGAGTTTATTGAGTTTTTAGAAAAGAATGACTTAACAGCAATTTTCTATCCTCATAGAAATATGCAAAAATATCTCGGGTCATTCAATTCATCGTCAGATAGAATTACTTTTGCAAACACTGCAGAGTATGACGTGCAAACAGCAATCAATGAATCAGCGTGTATGATAACTGATTATTCAAGTGTTTTATTTGATTTTGCCTATCTTGGCAAACCAGTAATTTTTTATCAATTTGATGAACAGAAATATAGGTCTGGTCAATATGCAGAAGGCTATTTTTCATATAAAGACACAATTCTTGGTGAATGGGCTGGCACAGATGAAGAAGTTATTGAAATTTTAAAATCAAAAGTTAAGAACTTTGCAAAACCTGACAGAGAAAGAGTTAAACAATGTTTTGAGTTTGTTGACAACAAAAACAACGAACGTATTTTTGAGGTAATAAAAAATGCAAATAAAAAGCCAAATAAAAAAAATAATTAAGAAGTTTTATTATAGCAAGGGTTTAAAAACTAACAGACAGATTGTTGTATTTGAAAGTGATGATTGGGGGGCAGAAAGAAGTTTTTCTAAAAAAGCGTTAGATGAACTTATGTCAAAACACGCTAATTTTGAGCCAGATAACTATCAGGCGTTTGATTGCACTGAAACTGATGAAGATGTCAAAAAGTTAAAGAAAGCTGTTTTAAAGCACAAGGATAAAAATGGAAACCCTGCGTGTTTCACACTTAATTTTGCAACAAAAAACTTAGACTATGATGCAATGAAAGATGATGGCTACAAAAGTGTTAAGCTTTTAGGTCTTGATGAATATTACAAGCTATCTAGTTCAAGCAAAAAGGTTTTGGCAGAAGTTGCTGATGGCGAGTATAAGGGCTGTTTTTTACCACAGCTTCATGCTCGTGAGCATATAAACACCGAAGAGTTAATTGCCGATATTTCTACTGGTGACCAGCTTCAAAAAGATGCATTAAACTTAAAGATTGTAGGTGTGAAAAACTCGCTTTATTGTGGTATGGATTGTTTAAATGTGCCTAGTGAAAAGTCAAATGTGATTATAGATGATGCGACAAGAGAATTTAAAAGAATATTTGGTCAATTTAGTGAATCTTTTATTGCTCCATGCTATGTCTGGAAAAACTCTGACGAAAAAACTCTTGAAGAAAATGGCGTGAAATTTTTGCAAGGAAAATTATTCCAGAACGTTCCAGCAAAAAACGGAAAATACAAAAAGAAACTTCATCGTTTTGGAGAAAAAAGCAAAGTTTCAAACATTAGGTATTTTTATAGAAACTGTTTTTTTGAGCCTTCAAAAGATTTAATGAATGGCGTATCAGAAGATGCAATATTGAGCGATATTATTTCGCAAATTAAATTTGCTTTCAAATGTAAAAAACCGGCTGTCATTTGCTCACACAGAGTGAATTATATTGGTGGCATAAGCACTGAAAACAGAGAAAAATGTTTGATGCTTTTGGATAGATTGCTTTCAATGATTAAAGCCGAATTTCAAGATGTTGAGTTTATGAGCACACCTGAAATGTGCAAGGAGATTTTAAAAGAAAATGCTAAAGGTAGTAAAGTATAACAAGATAGACGAACTGAAATCGATTTGGACTGACATGGAAGAGAATAATCAAAACTTAGATGCCATGGCAGATTTTGAGTTTGTGAAGACTTTCACTTCAGGAATAACCAACAAGATTAAAGGATTGCTCAAAAAATCAAGTGTTGTTTATTATGTTGTTTTTAATGGTGATAAGCCAGTTATGATTTTTTCAGCAAATGTTCAAAGTGATGTTATTGAATCGTTATACACCCTTGATTTCTATGACCTTGTAACTTATGAAAACGCTAGTGGAAAAGAGATTTATGAAGCTCTTTTAGAAATTTCAAAACTAGAGCAAAAACCCATTGTTTTAAATAAATTGAAAGCAAACAAAAATGCATACAGCAAACTTAGTGAATATGTCGAGTTTGACGATGATACATCTTGTGTAAAAATTGATTACACTGCCGATTATGATGCATATTATCAGTCGCTCACAAAGCATTCAAGACAAAATTTGAGGACAGCATACAATAGATTGAAAACCGACGGCTTATCATATAGATTTGAATTTGTTATGGGGCAAACCGATAAGAAACTTGCAAAACAACTCAAAAGTCTTTATTTGAATCGTAGAGCAAAAAAATACAGCAATATGAATTTTTTAAAGAAAATGGTTTACATGATTGATGAGCCGATTTCAAAAGTTTGCTTCAGTTTAAAAAATAGTTTTTCTGCAGTGCTTTATATTGATGAGAAAATTGCGTGTTACATGGCAGGTGTTATTAAAAGCGGAGAGGCGATTGTTCCAAGACTTGCTATTGATGACAGATTTTCAAGGTATAGTGCAGGTGTCATTTTGGTTAATGAAACAATCAAAGAGCTAATCAAAAAAGAGATTTTCACTCTAGACCTCGCAATTGGCACAGAAACCTACAAGACTCAAATGGGTGGCGTTGAATATAAAATAAAAAAATGTAAAATAGATGCAAATAAAAACCTATAGGATAAGCCTATGGGTTCTTTTTGTTGCACGATAAAAATAGTGGTGTAATTTGTAAATATTATTGACAAAATGGTAATCGCAAACTATAATGATTGTGTTGTTTTAAAAATCAATTAAATAGTACTCGATGATATATTTGATTTTTTGAAAGATTATCATTTAGTGATTCTTGATATAAATAAAAAGAAAAAAGTAAAATAACGACAAAAAATTTGAAAAATGCTAATGTGGCTCAGTGGTAGAGCACCACCTTGGTAAGGTGGCGGTCGCGGGTTCGATCCCCGCCATTAGCTCCACAAATCAAACCCTTGAAAAACCCTTATAAATAGGCTCTTTCAAAGGTTTTTTATTTTCCAAAATTCTTACTGATTTTTCACTCAAAAAACATTAGGTGTCAAATTAGGGTGTCGTAGGTGTCAAAAAAATTGCACAAAAAAAGGCAGATAGTCCAAAATCGGACTACCTGCCTAATTCTTTCTAAAACTATCAAAAACTGCTCCCGTAGGTGTCAGTAGGTGTCAAATTATTTTTGAGTATCTTCTATCATTGATAACCAATATCCAATAATTTGATTTAATTCTGCTTTAAACCTTTCTCTGTAACTTCCGTGGTTTGGTTGTTTTAATCCAGTAGAAGAAATAATTTCATTTTCACATTCATCTATCATTGAACGTCCTTTTCTTAATTTCGCATTCTTATATGTGGTATAAAAATAATCCAACTCATTATTTTCTACTTTGTTCTTTAATTCTTGCAATCTTGATTTATCCCAACTATAATTCATAATTTCTCCTTAATGTATAACAAATTATAGCATATAAATTCTATAATATCAACTTTGTGTGCCATTACATCTCCATATCACTTTGTTTTTTACGTTTTCTTTCTCGGCGTTCTTCCATAAGTTTTTGTAGCATATCGTCAAACTCATCATCAGTCATATCTTTAACAAGTTTTTTTTAAGCACACGAATAAATCTTGCTCTATTTTCAATATTTTCTCCAACAAGTATCGTTTTGTGATATTATTTGGAGAAAATACAAGCACCTCGTTAAAATATTTTTGTCATATACA